>DASSXA010000106.1:0-4439 GCA_035704315.1 Gaiellaceae bacterium | reverse complement strand
TCGACTTCAACCCCACGGTGGACAAGATCCGCGTCACGAGCGACGCCGGCGACAACATCCGGCTGAACCCTGACGACGGCACGCTGCTCTCCGTCGATACGAAGCTGACCCCGGCCGGCGTGCAGATCGTCGGTTCGGCGTACACGAACTCGTCCTTCACCGCGTTCGCGACTCGCCCCACGGTCACGGAGCTCTACGCCTACGACATCGGCGCGACCCCCGACAAGCTGTGGATCCAGCGCCCGGCGAACGCCGGCACGCTGATCATGCCGGTCTCGACTGGCCTCGACCTCGGCAGCAACGTCGGCTTCGACATCGCCGGCACAGCCAACGTCGGCTGGCTCGCGGGGACGCCGCAGGGCCGTTACGCCTCCCGGCTGTACCGGCTCGACGTCACCACGGGCCGGACGAAGTCGCTCGGACGGATCGGCGACGGCTCACGCACCATCACCGGTCTCGCAGCCGTCCAGGATCAGTAGGAGCCTAAGCTCGGGGCGGGTCGCCGCTCGGACGACCCGCCCCGATGCGGTTCCGCAGCACCCCGATTCCCTCCACCTCGAGCTCGACGACGTCGCCGGGCTGAAGCCACCGGCCGTCGCCGTGCTCGAGGATGCAGCCGGTCCCGACCGTCCCCGAGCCAAGAACGTCGCCCGGCAAGAGCGCGGTGTTGCGGGCCGCATGGGCGACGATCGCCCCCCAAGAGTGGTACATGTCCGCGAGGTCGCCGCGCGAGCGCTCCTCGCCGTTCACGCGGGCGATCATCGTGGCGCCGGAGCCGTCGAACTCGTCGGGCGTGACGACGATCGGGCCCAGGCTCGTTGCGAAGTCCTTGCCCTTCGACGGTCCAAGCCCGACCTTCATCTCCTCACGCTGGAGGTCACGCGCTGACCAGTCGTTCATGATCGTGAAGCCGCCGATCTTGCCTTCGTCGCCGATGATCGCCGCCACTTCGAGCTCGTAGTCGAGCTCCTGCGTCCCCTCGGGGTAGGGAATCTCCATTTCGGGCCCGTAGATCACGGCCGGATTCGAGAAGTAGAAAACCGGGATCCGGTACCACTCCTCCGGCACGTCAAGCCCCCGGCGGGCTCGCGCCGCCTTCACGTGCTGCTCGAACGTGTAGAAGTCGCGAACCGAGGGCGGATGCAGGACCGGCGTCAGTAGCTCGACCTCGTCCAGCCGGTGCTCCGCGTGCTCGCGCGAGTGACCGCCGCCGGTGAAGAACGACTGGAGCGTCTGCGCGGCGAGCTGGATGACGCGGTCGCCCTCGATCCGGCCGGGCCAACCGCGTTGAAGATGGTGCCCCCTCGGACTGAACATGCAGAGCTTCACCGGTTTCCCCAGGCGCCATGTCCGGTGCCAGGCACCGGCCGTGTCCGCGGGAGCCAGCTCACGGCTCTGTGTGCACCACCACGTCGGCGATCTCCGGCAGCTCCTCGCGGATGCGCTCCTCGATCTCGCTGGCCAGCGCGTGCGCCTCCGCCAGAGTCCGGTCGGGCGCCACTTGCAGGGTCACGAACACGAGCAAGCCCTCGTCGGTTCGGACCAGCCGCACTTCGCGCGGAGGCTCGCCGGTCAGCTCGCGCGCGATCGAGACGATGATCCGCTCGTCGGGCGGGGCGGTTCGCTCGCCTGACGCTTCCTCGCGGAGCGGCTCGAGATGGGTCTGCACGGCGACAACGGCCGGGAGCTCTCGCGAAATCGCAGCCTCGACCTCCGACGCGACCGAATGCGCCTCCTGGAGTGAGAGCTCGCCGGGCAGCTTGATGTGCAGCCCCACCTCTATCCCTCCGTCCACCGTCACGATCCGGACGTTGTGCACCTCGCGCACGCGAGGCACGCTGAGCGCCGCCGCCAGAACGGTGTCGCGAAGCGCAGCCTCGGCGCCGGGCTCGACGTGAACGACGACGTCGCTTTCAGGGAGCGCGGCCTGCACAGCCTGCTCGACTTGATCGGCTGCGGCATGGCCCTGTCCGACGGCGGCCCCGGGCGGGACGCCGATGACGACGTCGGCGAAATGCCGGCCGGCGGACCGGCGCAGCCGAAGCCGGCGAAGCTCGATCGGGGGCTCGATTCGCCGGATCGCCGCTCGAGCCGCGGCGTCGGCGTCGGGAGGCGAGCGGTCCATGAGCACGTCGACGTTGCTCCGCATGAGCCGCGCCGCTGCGAGGAGGACGAGGACGGCGACGAAGAGCGCCGCAACCGAGTCGGCGCCTCGGTACCCGGCTGCGACGAGCAGGAGGCCGATCAGCACCGCAATGGAGCCCGCCATGTCACCACCGAAGTGCAGCGCGTTCGCCTGGAGCGCCGCACTGCCGTACCGTCTGGCACCCCGCAGCGAGACGACGGTGCGGCTCGCATCGACGACGATGACGAGGCCGATCACGACGAAGGCGTACCACGTCGCCTCTACGTTCGGCTCCGAGGCGCCGAAGAGATGCGAAAGCGCCCGGTAGGAGATGAGAAGACTGGCGGCGGCGAGAATCGCTGCCTCGGCGAGCGCCGCGAGGTGTTCTGCCTTCCCGTGTCCGTACGGGTGTCCGGGATCTGCCGGCCGGCCGGCGACTCCGACCGCGAAGAAGGTCAGCAGCGCGGCCACAAGGTCGGTCCCTGAGTGGATCGCTTCGGAGACGAGCCCCAGGCTGCCGCTGGCGAGCCCGGCGCTGAGCTTCAGCACGATGAGCGCGACCGCCGCAAGCACGGAGACAAGGGCGGTTCGCCGTTGCGGCGTCACTCGCGAAGGTTACGAACTCTTCGCAAGCGCAGATCGTGCAGCGTAGTACCCGCAAAGCCCGTGGACTCCGCCGCCCGGCGGCGTCGAAGATGAGCAGATGTAGAGACCTTCGACGGGGGTGGAGTACGGATTCAGCCGGACTGCCGGCCGCGTGTAGAGCTGGCGGAGGTCCTGCACGCCGCCGTTGATGTCGCCGCCCACGTAATTCTCGTTGTCGCGCTCGATCTCAGCGGGCCCGCGCGCGCTCCGTTCCAGGATTCGCTCACGGAATCCCGGTGCGAACCGCTCGACCTGAGCCTCGATCCTTTCGGCCATGTTCACGCGCGACCCGTTCGGCACGTGGCAATAGGCCCAGAGCGTGTGCTTGCCGTGGGGCGCACGCGTGTCGTCGAACAGGCTCTGCTGCGCGGCGAGGACGTACGGGCGCTCCGGCGCCTGTCCACGCCAAACCGCCTCTTCCGACGCCGCGATCTCCTCGAGCGTCCCGCCGAGATGCAGGGTGCCCGCCCGCCCGCACTCTTCAGCGGCCCACGGAACCGGCCCGTCGAGCGCCCAGTCGACCTTGAATACGCCCGGCCCGTAGCGAAACCGCCTCAGCGCCCGGATGTAGCGACTCGGCAGACGGCGGCCGGCGACACGTATGACCTGCCGCGGGGTGAGGTCGAGCATCGTCGAAACCGCCGTGGGCAGCTCGTCCAGCGACACAACCCGGCTGCCGGCCTCGATCGTGCCGCCCAGCGAGCGGAGGTATGAGGCGAGGGCGTCCGCAAGCTTCTGCGATCCACCTCGCACCACGGGCCAACCGTGCCTGTGCCCGAGCAGTCCCAGAACCAGCCCGAACGAGGCTGTCGGCACGCTGTGGAGGTCCTGCATCGAATGCGCCGCCAGTCCGGCGATGAGAGCTCGCGCGCGTTCTCCCTCGAACCTCGAGGCGAGGCCGACTGCCGAGCGCAGGCCGAGGGCCGCGAATCGAGCCGCCGCCAACGGATGCCGTGGAACCGGCCCGCGGCCGAGAAGAAACGGCTCGAGCAGGTCGCCGCGCTCGACGAGCGGCGCCATGAGCGTCCGGTAGGCCTCGGCGTCAGGGCCAAGGCCGGCCGCAGTGTCCTCGACGGAGCGCTCCAGCATGACCGCAGTGCCGTTGTCGAGCGGATGTGCCAGAGGAGCCGGCGGCTGGACGAGATCGAGGCCGTGATCGGCGAGCGGCAATTGCCGAAAGAACGGCGATGAAGCCGCGAGCGGGTGGACGGCCGAACACATGTCGTGGACGAAACCGGGCAGCATCAGCTCAGCGGAGCGAGCGCCGCCGCCAACTGTGTCCGCCGCCTCGACGACCAGGACCGAACGCCCGGCACGCGCCAGCGTGACCGCGGACGCGAGCCCGTTCGGCCCCGAGCCGACGACGACCGCCTCGTAGCTCACCTGCACGAACCGGCGCTAGAGATTGCCGCGGAGGGCTTGTTCGCGCTCGATCGACTCGAAGAGGGCCTTGAAGTTGCCCTCGCCGAAGGTGGTCGCGCCGTGGCGCTCGATCACCTCGAAGAAGAGAGTCGGTCGGTCCTGCGCAGTCTTGGTGAAGATTTGCAGCAGATAGCCGTCGTCGTCGCGGTCGGCGAGGATGCGGAGCCGCTTCAAGTCCCCGTAGCTCTCGCTGATCTCGCCGACGCGGCCTTCGACCTCGTCGTAATACGCCTCCGGCGTGTCGAGA
>DASSXA010000238.1:0-8223 GCA_035704315.1 Gaiellaceae bacterium | reverse complement strand
GCACCGACAAATCAACGCCGCGCATCGACTATCCCGACAAGGCGAGAGAGATCGGGGAAGCAATTCGCGCAGGTGATTCGGAGCGGGCCATCTTCGTCTGCGGGTCCGGTGTCGGTGCCTCGGTGGCGGCGTCGAAGCTGGCCGGGATCCGGGCCGCGATCTGTCACGACACGTACTCGGCCAGGCAAGGTGTAGAGCACGACGACATGAACGTGCTCTGCATCGGCTCAGGGGTCGTCGGGGGCGATCTCGCTGCCGAGCTGGTAACGGCCTTTCTCGGGGCCGAGTTCAGCGGCTTAGAGCGCTACCGCAGAAGGCTTGAGAAGATCGAAGCGATAGAAAGGGAGGGCCTGAATGTCTAAATCGCGCCTCCACCAGTTGAGCGAGCTCGGCCAGAGCGTCTGGATCGACTCCCTCTCGCGGGAATGGCTCCGGACCGGCGAGCTCCAGCGCATGATCGACGAAGACGCCGTCGTCGGCGTTACGTCGAATCCGACCATCTTTCAGAAGGCGATGTCCGAAGGCGGCTGGTACGACGACCAGCTTCGGGAGGTGCTCGCCGAGGAGGACGACCTGAAGGAGATCTTCCTTCGACTCGCCTTCGACGACATCACCGAGGCCTGCGATCTGTTTCAGCCGGTCTGGAAGCAGACGGGCGGAGTGGACGGTCGCATCTCGCTGGAGGTCGACCCGCACTTCGCGAACGACACCGAGGCAACGATCGAGGAAGCGCAGCGCTTCCATGACACGGTCGAACGCCCGAATCTCTACGTCAAGATCCCGGCCACGAAGGAGGGCCTGCCGGCGATCGAGGAGATGATCTCGCGCGGGAAGAGCATCAACGTCACGCTGATCTTCTCTCTGCAGCGCTACGCGGAGGTCGCCGAGGCCTACGTCCGCGGGCTCGAGCGGCTTGCCGCAGGAGGCGGCGATCTCGCGAACACGCTGTCGGTCGCGAGCTTCTTCGTCTCCCGGGTCGACACGGAGACCGACAAGCGGCTCGACGCGATCGGCGGCGCTGACCACCTGAAGGGCCGCCTCGCGATCGCCAACGCGAAGCTCGCCTATCAGCGCTACAAGGAGATCTTCGCGGGGCCGCGTTGGGATGCGCTCGCGGCGAGGGGCGCGAGGCCGCAGCGCTGCCTGTGGGCCTCGACATCGACGAAGAACCCCGCATACCGCGACGTCATGTACGTCGAGGAGCTGATCGGCCCCGAGACGGTGAACACGATGCCGAAGGAGACGATCGAGGCGTTCCAGGACCACGGCGTCGTCCGTCCGACGCTCGAAGAAGGGCTGGACGAGGCGCGTCAGCTGTTCGAGGAGCTGGCACACGCCGGGATCGATTACGACGACGTGACCCGCGTGCTCGAGGAGGAGGGCGTGGAGAAGTTCGCGGACTCCTTCGACGAGCTCCTCGACGGCATCCGGGCCAAGCGCGGAGAGCTCGTCTCGGCGTGATCGGCACCGCCGAGCTCGTCGAACGCATCTGGGAGCGCGACCCGTCGGTCTGGACGGGTAGCGACGAGGCCCAGTGGCTCGGTTGGCTGGACGAGCCCTCACGCATGCGCGAGCGGGTCCACGAGCTCATGGTGGCCGCTACGCGCATCGACGCCGAGGAGTTCGTGCTGCTCGGGATGGGCGGCTCGAGCCTCGCCCCGGAGGTCATGCGCCGGGCGTTCGGCGCCGAGCGCTTCCACGTCCTCGACACCACGCACCCTACGGCGATCCGGCGGCTCGAGGAGAGCGTCGACATCGAACGCACGCTGTTCCTGGCCGCGTCCAAGTCCGGGACGACGATCGAGACGCGCAGCCACGTGGACTACTTTCGGAGTCGCGGCGCGCGTTTCGCCGCCATCACGGATCCGGGGTCGCCACTGGCGGAAATCTCTGACGACGTCTTCTACGGCGAGCCGACGATCGGCGGTCGCTACTCGGCTCTGTCGATGTTCGGGATCCTGCCGGCGATCTTCATGGGCATCGACGTCGAGCGTCTGCTCGATCGCGCCGAGGAGATGCGGGAGGCGTGTCGACTCCAGGTCGGCAATCCGGGTCTCGAGCTGGGCCTTGCGCTCGGGCGGGACTGGCAGGACGGACGCGACAAGGTGCTCGTCTCGGGCGACTTCGGCTTGTGGGTCGAGCAGCTGCTCGCCGAATCGACGGGAAAGGACGGCAAAGGTCTCGTCCCGGTGATCAGCGCGGGCGCCGATGACACGCAGGTGCACGAGTTCCGGCTCGAGGACGCCTACGAGTTGGGCCAGGAGTTCTTCCGCTGGGAGTTCGCGACGGCAGTCGCCGGCTCGATTCTCGGCGTGAATCCCTTCGACCAGCCGAATGTGCAAGAAGCGAAGGACCGAACCAAGGCCATCCTTTCTGGCCAGGTCCAGGGGCCTGGCCCCCAGACACGGCCGGAAGGGTCAGTGGACGCGCTCTTGGCCGAGGCACGACCCGGCGACTACATCGCGATCCTCGGGTTCATCGACCCCGCTCGCGAGGCCGAGCTCCAGCCGCTCGTTCAGCGGGCGGAGGAAACCGGCTGTGCAGTCGCTGTCGGGGTAGGACCGCGGTATCTGCACTCGACCGGGCAGCTGCACAAGGGCGGGCCCGACACGGGTGTCTTCATCCAGGTCGTGGACGACCTCGGCGAGGAGCTCCCGATCCCCGGGCGCGAGTACGGGTTCCGCACCCTGATCGCCGCCCAGGCAGCGGGGGACTTTCAGGCGCTTCAGGAACGCGGGCGCCGCATCGCCCGCATCCGACTGGAGGACATCTAGTGGAACTCGGAATGGTGGGGCTCGGCCGGATGGGATCGGGTATGACCGAGCGGCTCGAGCGGGCGGGCCACGACGTGAGGACCTACGACCCCAACGTCCAGTCGACGGCGAGCTCGCTCCAAGAGCTCGCCCAGCAGCTCGATTCGCCTCGGCATGTCTGGCTGATGATCCCCGCCGGCCAGGTCACCGAGAACGCGTTTCAGGAGCTTCTCGGGATCCTCGAGCGGGGTGACGCGATCATCGACGGGGGCAACTCGAACTTCCGCGACTCACAACGGCGTGGCGCGGAGGCTGCGGAGCGCAACCTCTACTTCGTCGACTGCGGGGTTTCCGGCGGGATCTGGGGGCTCCGCGAAGGGTTTGCGCTCATGGCCGGAGGAGACGCGGAGCCGATCGGCCGCCTGCAGCCGATCTTCGAGGCGCTGGCACCGGAGGGCGGCTACGCGCACGTCGGGCCGTCTGGCGCCGGGCACTTCGTGAAGATGGTTCACAACGGCGTCGAGTACGGGCTCATGCAGGCCTATGCCGAGGGCTTCGACCTAATGCAGGCCTCGGAGTTCGACCTCGACCTCACCGCGATCGCGGAGCTCTGGCGCCACGGCTCCGTCGTCCGCAGCTGGCTGCTCGACCTGCTCGCCCGTGCGTTGCAGGAGAACCCGAACCTCGACGGCATCAAGGGGTACGTCGAAGACTCCGGCGAGGGCCGTTGGACGGTCCAACAGGGAATCGACACCGCCGTGCCGCTCTACGTGATCGCCGCAGCGCTCTTCGCGAGGTTCGACTCACGGCGGGACGAGTCGTTCGCGGCCAAGGTGGACGCAGCGCTCAGGAACCAGTTCGGTGGACACGCAGTCCGTCACGACTGAGACCGAGGAGAACCCGCTCCTCGAAGGGCTGCGGCTGCGGCGCATGCCGGAGCCGTGCATCCTCGCGATCTTCGGAGCCACGGGCGATCTCACGCGGCGCAAGATCTTCCCCGCCCTCTACGCACTCGCCGTCCGCAAGCTCCTGCCCGAGCACTTCGCCATCCTTGGCATCTCGAGGACGGCGCAAAGCAGCGAGGAGTTCGTCGCTCATATGGAGGAAGCCGTGCGAGAGTTCGGCCGCGACGAGTTTTCGCCCTCGGTCTGGGAGGAGCTCGCCTCCCGGACGCGTTATGTCGGAACCGATTACGCCGTCGAGAGCGAGAAGGACAAGCTCGCCACTTGCCTAACCGAGATGGACGAGGAGTTCGAGACGCGCGGCAACCGCGTCTACTACCTCGCCGTCCCGCCGGCGGCTATGCCGATCCTCGTCGAGGGTCTTGGCCCGCGCCGGACGACGACCGGCTGGGTCCGCCTGATCGTGGAGAAGCCGTTTGGACGCGACCTGGCGTCCGCCCGCGAGCTGAACCACCTGCTACAGCAGCACTTCACCGAGGACGAAATCTTCCGCATCGACCACTACCTGGGCAAAGAGACGGTCCAGAACATGCTGGCGCTGCGCTTCGCGAACGGCATCTTCGAGCCGATCTGGAACCGACAGTTCATCGACCACGTCCAGATCACCGTCGCGGAGTCGATCGGTATCGGGTCGCGTGCGGGGTACTACGAGCAGGCTGGGGCGATCCGGGACATCTTTCAGAACCACCTGCTCCAACTCGTTGCTCTCACCGCGATGGAGCCGCCGATCGACTTCACCGCGGAGTCCGTGCGCAACGAGAAGGTCAAGGTGCTGAAGGCCCTCGTCACCCCAGGGCCGAAATCAGTCGTCCGCGGCCAGTACGGCCCGGGATTCATCGAAGGCGAGCCGGTGCCCGGCTATCGCCAGGAGCCCGACGTTGCACCGGACTCCAACACGGAGACTTTCGTCGCCGCCAAGCTGCTCGTGGACAACTGGCGTTGGGCGGACACCCCGTTCTACGTGCGCACGGGTAAGCGCCTGCCGCGGCGCGAGACGACGATCGCGATCCAGTTCAAGCGCGCGCCGCACCCGCCTTTCGAGGATCTGACCGAACTGCGCCCGAACGTGCTGTTCGTGCACATCCAGCCGAACGAGGGCGTCGCGCTCGGGATCGGGGCGAAGGTTCCGGGCGAAGGGATGCGCGTGCGCACCGTCCACATGGAGTTCCTCTACGGCGGCGCCTTTCGGATGGAGCTGCCCGAGGCCTACGAGCGGCTCATCGTCGACACGATGCTCGGCGACCCAACGCTGTTCACCCGCGCCGACGAAATCGAGGAGCAGTGGGCGATCGTCGATGCGATCGTCGCGTTCTGGGCGCGAGAGAAGCCGCTGTTCCCGAACTACGCCGCCGGAACGTGGGGCCCGCCGGCCGCGATGGAGCTCGTCGAGTGGCATCGGTAGCGCACGTCGAGGGGTGGTCGTCGGAGTCGGCCACGATCGCGCAGATCGAAGAGGCGCTCTTGGAGCTCCGGTTCCATAGCGGTCATGGCGGTCTCCCGGACCTGCGTACGAACGTTCTCACGCACATGGCGTGGGTCCCGGAGGAGTGGCAGCGTGCCGCGACGGAGACGCTCGCAGGTCTCGGCGAACGGCACCCGTCCCGGACCCTGCTCCTCTTCCCCCGTACGAGCGCGGAGGATCGGCTCGAAGCCCGCGTCTCGCTCGAATGCCACGAGCTGGAAGGCGAGGCGAGGCACCTCTGCAATGAAATCGTCGAGCTCGGGTTCTGCGGGATTCGTGCCGAGGCCCCGGCGAGCATCGTGGAGCCCCTGCTGCTTCCGAATCTCCCCGTGTTTCTCAGGTGGCGTGGCCGACCGCCGTTTCGCACGGCGCCGTTTCAGCAGCTGGTCGAGCTCACGGATCGGCTGATCGTCGACTCCGCGGAATGGCCCGACCTTCCCGGGGCATACGCCGAGCTGGAGGAGTCCTTCCAGGTGACCGCCGTGTCCGACATCGCTTGGCGGCGGACGCTTGCGTGGCGGGCGGTTCTCGCCGAGGCGTGGCCCGACCTCCCGGACCGCATCGCCGGCCCGCCTGCAGAAGCCTCCTTGATCGCCGGCTGGCTGAAGTCCCGTGCGGGGCTCGAAGTGGGCGTTGAGTGGGTCGACGAGCTCCCGTCCACGGACGGGAAGAGCGCAAGCGACCTGCTCTCAGAGGAGCTCGACGCCTTCGGCCGCGACCCGATCTACGAAGACGCAGTCAGGGCGGCTGGAGCAAGCGCGTAGCGTTTTGGCGAGAAGTACTGTTTGGCGAGCGCAAGTGATGGAAGCGTGGTAAATGCAGCGCTACGAGGAGTTCTTCGAGCACGCCCCGGTCGGCTACCTGATCACCGATCAGTTCGGCGTAATTGCGAGGGCCAATCGATCCGCGGCCACGCTCTTGGGGATGTCCCCGCAGCAGCTCCTCGGCAAGCCCCTTGCCGCTTTTGCCTCCGGACCTGACTGGCGTGACATTCGAGATCGGCTGAACGGCCTTTCGCGCGCGAGTGGACGGGTCGTTTGGGAAACGTGGCTGATGCCTCCGACGGGACAGTCCTTCCGCGCGGAGCTTCACGTCTCTCGGAGCCTTTCGGAGACGCAGGATCTCCACTGGACGCTGGTGGACGTGACCAAGCAGGCCGCGACCGCTCAGGAGCTGCAAATGTTGACGATGGAGCTCGAGAAGCGGGTGCAGGACCGAACGGAGGCGCTCGCGGAGGAGCGGGCGCGTCTGGCCGCCGTAGTCGAGAACATGCCGGCCGGGCTCATCATCGTCGACGTCGACGGCAATGTTCAGCTGGCCAATGAGCAGGCGGTCGAGATCCTGGGCGTCCATGGGGCGATGATCCCGCAGCGCGACTGGGAGGCCTACAGGCCCGACGGGAGCCGGTACGGCGCCGACGAGTTTCCCTTGGCGAGGGCTCGGAGCAGAAACGAGGTCGTCGCGAACGAGCGCATGGAGGTTGCTACAGGGGACGGGCCGACCAAGTTCATCGACGCCACGGCCGGACCCATTCGGGACACAGACGGACGGATGATCGGTGCGGTCGCGCTTTTGCTCGATGTCACGATCCAGGAGCGTCAGGAGCGAGCAGAGCGTGAGTTCGTGACCAATGCAGCACACCAGCTGCAGAGCCCCTTGGCTGCGATCGTCAGCGCGATCGACGTGCTGCAAGCCGGTGCGAAGGACGATCCCGAACGCGACGTCTTCCTCGCTCACATCGATCGCGAGACCCACCGGCTGGCACGCCTCGCCCAGGCGCTCCTCATCCTTGCCCGCGCGCAAACGGGTGTCGAGGCTCCGCGGGACGAGGTCGTCCCGCTGGCGCCGGTCCTGTGGGAAGTTGCTGGCTCGCTGCGGCCGACCGCAGGCGTCGAGGTTCATGTCTCCTGCCCCGACGACCTCGCGCTCATCACCAATCAGCAGCTCGTGGAACAGGCCCTGCTCAACGTCGCCGATAACGCCGCCAAGTACACGACCGAGGGCCGGATCTCGATCTCGGCTCGGGCCGTGGACGGTGCGATCGAGATCGTGGTTGCCGATACGGGGCCGGGAATCCCCGCAGACGAGCAGTCGCAGATCTTCGACCGCTTCTACCGGGGGTCGGCGAACGGCGCCCCCGGCTTCGGCCTCGGGTTCGCAATCGTTCGGTCCGCCGTCGAAGCGCTCGACGGTGAGCTGGAGCTCAGCTCGTCCGAGGGGTCGGGGACAACCGTTCTGTTTCGGCTTCCCCGTCCCGCGAGCATGATGTCCGCATGAACCGAATTCTGGTCGTCGACGACGAGCCGGCGATCCGCGACGCCGTGGGCTACGCCCTTCGCACGGAAGGCTTCGACGTGGACGTCGCCGCAGACGGCGAGGAAGCGCTTGACGCGGCGCTCGGCTCACCGTACGACGTCGTCGTCCTCGACTTGATGCTCCCGCGCATGTCCGGGACCGAGGTCTGCCGCCGCGTTCGAGCCGAGAGCGCCGTCCCGATCATCATGCTCACCGCACGCGGCGCAGAGCTCGACCGTGTGATGGGGCTCGAGGTGGGCGCGGACGACTACGTGACGAAGCCGTTCTCGATGGCCGAGCTGGTCGGTCGCATCCGCGCGATGCTCCGGCGACGCGAGCTCGACCAGTCCGGCCGGGGCGGCAAGCTACGAGTCGGAACGCTCGAGCTCGATCCGATGCGCCATCAAGCGACCGTCGCGGGCGACCCGAAGCGCCTGACCCCCTCGGAATACAAGCTGCTGCTGCTTCTCGCGGAGGAGCCGGAACGGGTCTTCAGCCGACGCGAGATCATGCAGCACCTCTGGGACAGCGAGTACGTGGGCGACCAGCGCGCGTGCGACATCCACATCTCCAACCTGCGCCAGAAGCTCGAGGAAGATCCGGCGAACCCGGAGCGCATCGTCACCGTCCGCGGCGTCGGCTACAAGCTCGCCGCAGTATGAGCAAATCTCGACAAAGCTTGCGGTAGACGCTCAGCATCCACAGCTAGGTTGATGTGAGTGTCGGAGCTGGATTTCGGAATCAGGACGGC
>DASSXA010000099.1:0-5775 GCA_035704315.1 Gaiellaceae bacterium | reverse complement strand
AGCGCGCGCCGCCTTGATCCGAGTCATCCCCCCGGTCCCGCGCTCGACGCACACCGCGCCGGCACGGACCGTCCAGTAGCGCGTGTAGCGGATCTTCAGCGCGAACGTGCCCGGCTTCGTCAACCGCCCGGCGACGCGAGAGTGATCCAGATGCGTGATCCGCGGGGCGCCCGGTCCCGTCAGGATCGGGTCGGGTCGAGGAAGCTCGTAGATCGTTACGCGACCGTCGAGGAAGACGGGCCGCAGCCCAGACCGGCCGGAGCGAAGCAGCGCGGCCTCGCGCTCCTCGCCCTTCTGGCCGAGGCGGGTCTGAGGCACCACGACGAAGCGGACGCCCATCCGCCGGAGCCAGTCACGGTAGGACGGCGCCGCCAAAGGCCGGTGGTAGAAGAGCTTGTTCTGCGCCATGTCGATCTGGCGATACCAGCCGCGCGCAATGGGGATCCCCGCGCTGGGCAGCCAGTACGCCTCCCAGTGATCGAACGTCGGCACGACCTCCACCCGGTAGTTCGGACTGGAGCTCTCGAGGAACTCGATCGCCGGCCCCCAGAAAGCGCGGTGCGCAGGCCTGAGATCGCTTCCCTCGATCGCCGGCGCCGCGTAGGGCGCGACGTTGTAGGCGAGAGCGACCGACAGAGCGAGCGCAGCGAGCCAGCGAGGTGAGAAGTGGGCCACGAACGCCGTCAGCAGCATCAATGGAAAGACCAGCGAGCGCAGGCGCGTCAGGTTCTCTCCGATCGGCGTCGCGACCTCGAACATGATCACGCTCGCCGAGCCCCAGACGAGGAAGAAGGCCGCGAGTAGCGCGCCGTGCCGAGCGCCGCGCGCCAACGCCGCGCCCAGCGCGCTGACCGTCAAGACGACAACGAGCTCGAGCGCGCGGAACGGGTAGTCGCCGCCGCTTGGAAAGAGCTCGAGCGCGAGAAGCTGCACGGCCGCGATCCCGGCGATCACCGAACCGAAGACGAGCGCGCTCCGACCGAAGCGGCCGCGGACAAGGAAGAGCGCCAGCAGCACGAGACACAGGAACATGAACGCGAGCGGGCTGAAGCCGAGCGTCAGCGCAGCGGCGCCCGCGGCGAGCCCGCGGCGCCCGCGCTGGAGGGCGCACAGCGCGCCCAGCCCGGCCGCGAGCCCCAGCGCGTAGCTGTACGTGCCGACGAAGATCGGCCCCGCGGCGAGGATGCCGAAGGCTCGCGCGGGCCAGCGTCCCGCTTCGCCCCACTCCCGTTCGACCAGGGACGCGAAGAACGCGGCCGAGAGCACGACCGCCGCGAACACGAGCGGCAGATTCCCGACGAGCGCAGCCGGGAGGTAGTAGAGGAGGCTGTAGGAGGCCAGCGGATAGTGGCCGCCGTACCAGAGGTTGTCCCAGACGAGCACGCCCTCCCGAACGAGCAGCGTCCGGTAGAGATGCGCCGGAGCATCGCCGGACTCGGGCGCGAACGCCACGAGCACCGCGGCGACGGCGCAGGCAAGCCCGCCGGCGAGCAGGGCTTCCCGGCGGGGTGTCACGAAGCGCGAGATGGCGGCGGTCACGCACTGAGAAACGTACTCGCTTTGCCGCTATAGACTGGCCGCCGTGCGCCGACTCGCCCTGCTCGCCGTCCTCGGAGCGCTCGTAGCCGGCTGTGGGGGCGAGAAGACGGTCGAGCCCTTGCCGGAGACCGTGGAGGGCCAGCAGCCTCAGCCAACGGCACCTGCCAAGGGCAACGCTACGGCCGGTAAGCAGGTCTTCATGCAGAGCGGCTGCGGCGGCTGCCACACGTTCAAGCCGGCCGGGACGACGGGCACCACCGGGCCGGATCTCGACAAGCTCCCGCAGTACGCAAAGGCGGCCGGCAAGCCCGTCGACGCGTTCGTTCGAGAATCGATCGTGAACCCGGACGCCTACGTCGAGAAGGGCTTCCCGTCCGGAGTAATGCCCGCCTGGAGCGGAGACGAGACGCAGTTGAACGACCTCGTCGCCTTCCTCACCCAGTCTTAGTGGCTCTACCAATGATCGACCTTCGAGCCGCACGAAGCGACCCGGACCGGTTCCGGGCAGACGTGGCGCGCAAAGGCGCCGGCGAAGAGTTCGACCAGTTGCTGGAAGCGGACGCCCGATGGCGTGAGCTCGTCCCGAAGGTCGATGAGCTTCGCGGTCGGCAGAAGCTCAAGGGCAAGCCGACGCCCGTGGAGCTCGAGGAGCTGAAACAGGTCAAGGACGAGCTGCGGCGGGTCGAGGACGAGCTCGCGGCGGCCGAGCAGCGGCGCGACGAGCTGCTCCAGCAGGTGCCGAACCCGCCGCACGAGTCGGTCCCGGACGGCGAGACGGAGGAGGACGCGCGCGAGGAGCGCCGCGTCGGCGAGCTGGTTGAGACCGAGGGCAAGGAGCACCTCGAGCTCGGCTGGTTCGACATGGAGCGCGGCGCCCGCCTTTCTGGCTCGCGCTTCGGCTACATCGCGGGCGACGCGGCACGCCTGGCGCTCGCGCTCTACCGCTGGGCGCTCGATCGCCTCGTGGCCGAGGGCTTCACGCCGGTCCTACCGCCCGTGCTCGTCCGCGAGGAGGCGATGTACGGCACCGGTTTCTTCCCGGCGGAGAAGAACGAGTACTACGAGATCGGCGAGGATGGCCTGTACCTGACGGGGACGTCCGAGGTCGCTTTGGCCGGTCTCCACATGGGCGAGATCCTCGAGGCCGAGCAGCTGCCGCTCCACTACACCGCCTTCTCGGCCAACTTCCGGCGCGAGGCGGGAGCGGCCGGACGCGACACGCGCGGAATGTTCCGCGTCCATCAGTTCAACAAGGTCGAGATGTTCTCGTACGTCTTGCCCGAGGAGTCGTGGGACGAGCTCGAGCGGCTGCTCGCGATCGAGGAGCAGCTCGCGCAGGAGGTCGGGCTCCCCTATCGAGTGCTGAACATCGCGGCCGGCGAGCTGAGCGCCGCGGCGGCGAAGCGCTACGACATCGAGGCGTGGTTCCCCTCGCAGGGCCGCTATCGCGAGATCACGTCGGCGTCGAACACAACCGACTACCAGGCCCGCCGGCTCGGGATCCGCTATCGAGCGAACGGCCGCACCGAGTTCGTGCACACGCTGAACGGCACGGCAGTTACCGACCGTTGGGTCCTGGCGATCCTGGAGAACTTCGGCGGCGAGGTGCCGGAGGTCCTGCGAAGGTTCGGCGCCCCGGGCCGGGTGAGGCCCGACGCCTAGATACCCTGTCGTCGCAGGCGGGGTGCCGGAGCGGACGAACGGGGCGGTCTTGAAAACCGCTGGCCGCCGAGAGGCGGCCCGTGGGTTCGAATCCCACCCCCGCCGCTGGACTCCGTCCACTAGCCAAATGGCTAGTTCTAAACGGCACGTGTAAGTCGTACGGTGCCTAAAGGAGGGAAGCTCAGAAAGGGAGGCATCCATGCGCAAACCGCGACGTTCTGCGGCCAAGGTCGTGACGATCCTCGCCCTCGGGCTCGCCGGCTTCGCGCTGGCGGGGATCGGGGCAGGCGTCGGCCTCGCCACAGACAGCACGACCGGCACGACCGGCACGACCGACACGACCGGCACGACGACGGCTCCGCCGACGACGACCACGACTCCGCCGGAAGAGGGGTGCACGCTGACCCCCGGGTACTGGAAGACGCACGCGGATCCGACCAAGAAGCAGTTCGACGCGACGTGGAACGCGGTAGGAGGTCCCAACGCACCGTTCTTCGGGACCGGCCAGACCTACATCCAGGTCCTCAACGAGGACAAGTCTGGCGGCAACGCCTACTACATCCTCGCCTTCCAGTGGATCGCCGCTGAGTTGAACCAGGCGGCAGGTGCCTCGATCACTGGAGCCGCGGCTGCAGCGTTCGCGGATGGCCAAACACTGCTGTCGTCGCATACCCCGTCCGAAATCGGGGCTCTGTCTGGCGACGACCCGCTCCGCCAGCAGTTCATTTCCGCGGCGGCGACGCTAGACGACTACAACAACGGCGTCATCGGCCCCGGACACTGCGAAGACGACTGAGTAGCAATCGTGCGGTTTGGGGCGGCCACTTCGGTCGCCCCGACCGCTCTACGCGATGAGCCCGGCGTAGCGGTCGCGCCACTCGTCGTCCGAGACCGATCGCCGGAAGAAGGCTTCGAAGATCGTCCGGGGGGAGGAATCCTCGACACGCGCGATCAGCGCGGCCGTGGCGGCGAAGAGATAGCGCAGGAGATCACCCTCGATCCGGGCTACGCCGAGAGCCTGCTCGAAGGCCCAGACCATCTTCTCCGCCTCGGCGGGCGGCAGGGTCGACCGGAGCTCCGAGGTGAGCCTGCCAAGGTCGAGCTCGTGCCAATCGACGCTTGCCATACGGTCATTATCGGCAGCGGAATCGGACAGGTAAGTCGCGTTTAGTCCCGAGATTGGCGGGCAGGACCTAGTGGGGTAACAACCTGGGAACGAAAGGAGAGAGGCATGTCCACTATGGAACTCTGGACCTACCGCGAGACCAGCATCGGCACGATGGACCTGACCGGCTTCGAAGTCGAGGCGGTTGACGGTTCGATCGGCAAGGTCGACGAAGCGACGAACGAAGTCGGCGCGAGCTACATCGTCGTCGACACCGGCCCGTGGATCTTCGGCAAGAAAGTGATGCTGCCGGCGGGTGTGGTCGACCGCGTCGACACCGCCGAGAACGAGGTCTACGTGAACAAGACGAAGGACGAGATCAAGAACGCGCCCGAGTTCGACGAGTCGCGCTATAGCGACGCGTCGTATCGGGAGGAGCTCGCCGGCTATTACGGCCCCGGCAACCCGGGCTCCCGCGACAACGTCTAACTGAGGGTCAGACGCCGCGGCGGCCCACCCGGCCGCCGCGGCCTCTCACCCTCACCGAGCGCGTTCGAGCGTTCGCCAGATCTCGCCGCTCGAGCCGCCAGAGCCAGAGTCCAGGCGCGACGTCGCGGAGCTCGTACGCCACGCCCGGACTCTTGACCCGGGGCAGGAAGATCAGCCGATGGCGCCGCAGACGGCGGCGGCAAAGTCCTCGGCAGTGCGGTAGCCGCCCGACGCGTGGAGGATCTCGATTTGTTGCTGCCAGTTCTCTACGTTCGGGGCGGCGTAGACGATCAAGCCGTTGTCCGAATAGACCGGCCCCTCACCTTTGACGACCAAGAGGCCGTCGTTGCCCGGGATGCGGACGAGGGCAGTCCCGTCGGCGCGGGCTTCGACGATGACGGGCCCCGCGAGCACGGTGCGGATCTCGGCCCCGGTCGAGGGATTCGTGAACGAGGTCTTCCAGTGCGACAGGTGAACCGAGAACCGATCGAAGTTGCCGGCGTTGTCGGTGTACGTGGTTGTGCGGCTCGTCCCCTCGGAGTGGAGCATCACGTCGAAGTCGCAAAGGGCACCCGCCGGAATCGTCCGGGTGCGATCGACGTCCTCGACGACGACGCTCGGCGGCGCGCCGAAAGCCTGTGCGGACAGGATCAGCGCAACTACGGCGAGAAGCAGGGCGTACAGCGTGCGCATCGAATCCTCCTCGGTAGCATGTCAGGACCTAACACTATTTTGAGACTGACGGATTCGGAGATGGTTAGTTCCTACCGAGGCGCCTTGTGATCCTCGGGAACCCGAGGGAATCGGGCGCCGACCTCGCCGTGGCGCTCGTGAACACGTGGGACACGTACGACGACCCGCACGAGCATCTGGTTGATCTCGACGACCTACGCTTGTTTCTCAGAATCGTGGGGCGGGACGAAGCGGCGCGTCTAGCAGTCGATCGCGACCTCGAGGAGATCAAGCAGCTGCGCGAGCAA
>DASSXA010000108.1:0-4602 GCA_035704315.1 Gaiellaceae bacterium | reverse complement strand
GCCGACAGTGTCCTCGTTCGCAGGCTTCAGTGCTCGGAGTGCCTCCAGCTCGTCGCCGGTCGGCGGCGGACCGAGGCGAAGGTCGGGCGCGACCCGGAGCTCCCACCCGGTCGCCTCCTGCGCATCCTCGACCGTCACGTCTGGGTGGAGCTCGGCCAGCGTCAGCTCCCCGTCGTCGCGCTCCAGCACGCCGAGATCGGTGACGACGCACGTCACACCGTCACCGCCGGTCGTGAGGAAATCGAGCTCTTCGACGAACGCGCGTTGCGTATGCCTCATCATCACGAACGTCTCCCGGCACATCGCCGCGATCTCGGGCGCGCCCCCGGCGCCCGGGAGCCTCACCTTCGGCCGCGCGTAGTCGCCGATCACGGTGCTGTTCAGATTCCCGTGCCGGTCGATCTGGGCCGCTCCCAGGAAGCCGACATCGACCCAGCCGCCCTGCAGCCAGTAACCGAAGATCTCCGGAACCGACACGACGGTGTCCGCGCTTTCCGCGAGCTCGCCGTCGCCGATCGAGAGCGGCAGGTGCTCGGGCTTCGCGCCGATCGTGCCGCTCTCGTAGATCAGGACGCAGTCCGGTGCATGGGTCGCGCGCGCGAGATTGGCGGCGCGGCTCGGAAGACCGATGCCGACGAAGCACACCATGCCGTTGCGCAGTCGGCGCGCAGCGGCGACCGCCATCATCTCGTCAGCCGTATACGTCGCTGTCTCGACCTGGGTCATGCGATCGACGGCTCCCGCTCGAGGACGTAACGGCGCATCCACTCCTGGAAGCGGTCGCGGTCGCGGCTGATCTCGTCCCAGCGGACGTAGAACCCGTTGTCCCGCTCGTAGTAGCCGAGTGCGTAGGACGGATGCGCTCCGCCCGGCGCCACGGCGACGGCGGTGATGGCCCACCCGGGAAGGAAGACGGCGTTCGGGCGCGGTTCGAACCGCGGGACGACCTCTTCGACGGTGACGATCGAGCGACGCGATCCCAGGACGACTTCCTTCTGGATGCCGCTGATACCCCAGAGCTGCACATTCCCGGCCTCGTCTGCCTGCTGTGCGTGGACGATCCCGACGTCGGGCCGAATCGCAGGCACCGCGGCAACCTCCTCTCCGTCGAACGGGGACGTGATCCAGGCGACCCTCGTCCGCGCCGCGAGGTCGGTTCCTTCGTAGCCGCGGACGAGGCCGAACGGCAGGTTGGACGCGCCAGCTGCGTAGGCCGCCGCCATCCCCGCGTGCGAGTGCTCCTCGAGCTCGAGCGGGGCCGGCCAGTCGTTCTCCACGGCGTCGCGCAGTCGGTGGAGCGAGCCGACGCCGGGATTCCCGCCCCAGGAGAAGACGAGCTTGCTGGCGCAGTCCATGCCGATCAGCTGGTCGTAGATCACGTCCGGAGTCATGCGAACGAGCGTGAGATCGCGCCGCTCCTGCCGGATCACCTCGTGGCCGGCGGCGTGAGGGATCAGGTGCGTGAAGCCCTCGAGCGCGACGGTGTCCCCGTCGTGGACGAGCTCGTTGACCGCTTCGGCGAGCGGGACGATCTCCGCCATATCCGCGGGCCTAGATCGGGAACGGGTGGCTGCCGCTCGTCACCGTCACCCAGTGGAGGTCCGTGAACTCGTTGATCGCGGCTGTCCCGCCGAACCGGCCGAAGCCGCTGTCCTTCACGCCGCCGAAGGGCATCTGCGGCTCGTCGCCAACGGGTTGGTCGTTGACGTGGACGATCCCCGCCTCGATCTGCTGCGCCAGCGCGAGGCCACGATCCGGATTCGACGTGAGGATCCCAGCGGAGAGGCCGTAGGTTGTGCTGTTCGCCCGCTCGACCGCCTCTTCGGCGCTGCCCACGACTTCGACGGCTGCTACCGGGCCGAACGTCTCGACCTGTGCAAAGTCCGAGTCCTCGGGCACCTCGGCGAGGAGCGTCGCCTGGTAGACCGAGCCATCGGCCTCGCCGCCGGCGAGCACCTTTGCTCCCTTCGCCACGGCGTCGTCCACGCGGCCCTTCACCTTCGCAACGGCGGCGGCGGTGATGAGCGGCCCGATGACCGTGTCGTGCTTCTTGGGATCGCCGCTCTTCAATGCCTTCGTCTTCTCGACCAGCCGTTCGACGAAGGTCTCCGCGATCGGCTGCTCGACGATGATCCGGCGAGCGGACATGCAGATCTGGCCCTGGTGGAAGAACGCGCCGAACGCCGTCGCATCCACCGCGTAGTCGAGATCGGCGTCCGCAAGAACGATGAGCGGGTTGTAGCCGCCGAGCTCCAGCACGACGCGCTTCAGGTTGCGCCCCGCAGCCTCAGCGATGCGGCGACCGGTCTCCGTCGAGCCCGTGAAGTTGATGACGCGGACTAGCGGGTTCTCGGCGAGCTCGTCAGCGATCGGCCCAGCCTCTCCCGGCGCGTGCGTGACGATGTTCAGCACACCGTCGGGCAGGCCCGCCTCGCTGAAGATCTCGCCCCAGATGAGCCCGCCGACGTACGGCGAGAGCTCGGACGGCTTGAGCACCACGGTATTGCCGATCGCCATCGGCGCGCTGAGGGAGCGAGCCGAGAGGATCAGCGCCGCATTCCAGGGAGCAATCGCGCCGACGACACCCACCGGGCGGCGAATGCCCATGGCGAACGCGCCGGTGTCCGAGGGGATGATCTCCCCCATGGGCTGGTAGCCGAGCGCCGCCGCCTGGCGGAAGAGGCCCGCGACGAACTGGAGCTGGAACATGGCGAAGCCGAACGTCGCGCCGGTCTCGCGGGTCAGCCACGAGGCCGTGTCGTCGATGCGGGACTCGAGGATGTCGGCGGCCTTCAGGAAGATCCGCTGACGTTGGGCCGGCGGCGTCTGGGACCAGGCCGGAAACGCCTTGGCGGCGGCCTCGATCGCGCGACGCGCGTCCTCTCTCGTCCCGGCAGGAATGCTCGTGACGACGTCCCCGGTGAAGGGGTCATGGTCTTCGAAGGTCTCGCCGCTCGACGCGTCGGTCCATTCACCCCCGATGTGCAGCCCGCGAACGGCCTTATCGGTTTCGGTGACAGTCATCTCTCGCTCCCTCCTCGTCCGGTCGTGTTCGCAATGAGAACAATCATCCGGTTACCGCACCGCCACTCTCCCCCGGCGCGCGCGGCCTGTCAAGCCGTATTCGTACCCCCTGCGGCCCGGAGGTCGACCTCGATCGCTTCCGCCGTTCGCAGCAGCCGGGGAACCACCTGGCGCCGGAGCGCCTGCATGCTCATGCGACTTGCGTGCACGGAGACATTGAGCGCTGCGGCGACCGCCTGATTCCCATCTCTGATCGGTACAGCCGCCGAACGCACGCCCTGCTCGAGCTCCTGGTCGACCGCCGCCCACCCGGCGGCGCGAACCTCGTCGATCCGCTCCTGCAGGACCGCGACGTCGGGAACCGTCGTCGGCGTGAGGTGCTCGATCGGCATCCGCTCCAACCGCTCTTCCAGCGCTTCGGGCTCCAGGCCGGCGAGAAGCACTCGGCCCATCGACGTCGCGTAGGCTGGGAGCCTCGTTCCCACCGCGATCGTGATCGTCATGATTCGCTGCGTCGGGACGCGCGCGACGTAGACGATCTCGGTGTCGTCGAGCACGGCGATGGACGACGACTCGTTGACTTCCGCGACCAGCGCCTCCATGTGCGGCTGTGCCACTTCCGGGAGGCTCAGCGCGGACAGGTACGCGTAGCCGAGCTCGAGGACCCGCGGGCGAAGCGAGAAGTTGGCGCCGTCCTGACGCACGTAACCGAGCCGGACGAGCGTGAGCAGGAAGCGACGTGCTGCCGCACGGGTCAGCCCCGTCTCCCGCGCCACGTCACTGAGGCGGAGCTGCGTCCGGTCCGCGCCGAACGCCCGAATCACGGCCAGGCCGCGCTCGAGTGACTGCACGTAGTCGGGATTGCGCGTCTCGGCTTGATCCAGCATGTGAACAGATGTTCTCATACCGAACTCGGCGTTGCGGGATACTCCCGGCCGCATGGGCGACGAGAGCGGTCTCCGCACGGTCCGCGACGCGACCTACGACGCGCTCCGGGCGCGAGGGCTCACGACGATCTTCGGAAACCCGGGCTCGACCGAGGTGCCGTTTCTCGCCCACTTCCCGGAGGATCTTCGCTTCGTGCTCGCCCTTCACGAGGCGTCCGTGGTGGGTCTTGCAACCGGGTGGGCGATCGGCCGCAGCGAGCCGGCGTTCGTCCTCCTTCACACGACCGCCGGCCTCGGAAACGCAGTCGGCGCGCTGGCAACGGCGCGCGTCAACCGGGCTCCGCTCGTCGTGCTCGTCGGCCAGCAGGACCGGCGGCACCTCGCGCACGAGCCGTTCCTCGCCGGGCGGCTTCAAGGGCTGGCGGGCGAGTATCCGGTGTGGGTCGATCAACCTGTGCGCGCGCAGGACGTTCCGGGCGCGATCGGGCGCGCCGCGCACGAAGCGACCACACATCGAGGGCCGGCGATCGTGATCGTTCCCATGGACGACTGGGGCGCCCGCGCCGACCCGGAACGGGAGGACGCGGCGCCGGAGCGGGTCGTCCGGGCCACGGCCGCCGACCCCGAAGCGGTCACAGAGCTCGCGGCGTTCCTCGAGGCCGCCGACTCACCGGCGCTCATCGTTGGCGCC
>DASSXA010000107.1:0-8553 GCA_035704315.1 Gaiellaceae bacterium | reverse complement strand
CCAGCCTGCCCGTGTCCTCCGCCGCCCGGGGACATACAGCGGAAGCACCCGCGGGCGGAAGGCCCTCGTCTCCCGATACCGCTACCCGGACGACCCGACCGGAGTCGGGCTCGCGCGTATCCTCGCCGGGCCGGAGCAGGTCTTCCGTGTTCGCCTTCGCGGACCGGCCGCGAATCTCGGCGTTGCGCTGCTCACTCCCTCTCACGTCCAGCCGCGCATCGTCCTGGGAGGGGACGAGAACCGCCAGGCCGGCACGACGGCGCTCCCGCTCAACGTCAACCCCTATCTGCCGACGTTCCAGGACCCTGTTCCGGTGTCGGGCGTGGTCAGGCCCGCGGCGGGCGTCTACGCCGTCGTCTTCGACAGCCCGACAAGAGGCGGGGCAGGGAAGTTCCGATTCCGCTTCTGGATCAACGACACCACCCCACCGCGCCTTCGTCTTCGCACGTCGTCGGTTCGCCGCGGCGGATTACTCGTTGCCTCGGCCTCCGACGGCGGCGCCGGTGTGGATCCACGCGCGGTGTTCGTCAAGATCGACAGCGGACCATTGCTCGAAGCGTCGTACCAAAACGGCCGCATCCGGATGCCCATCGGCTCGCTGGCGCCCGGCCGCCACCGCGTGATGCTCCAGGTTTCGGACTACCAGGAGTGCAAGAACATGGAGAACGCGCTGCGGATCCTGCCGAACACGACCGTCGTCTCGACGACGTTCACGGTTCGCTAGGTGTTGCGGTCGCGTTCCTTCGTGGTCGGCAGCTGAGCTAGGTCGCGCTCGACGCTCGCCGCAAAGTCGTCGTCCTCCGGATGCAGCACGCGCAGGTTGGACTTCCGGCGACGCCGCGCCCGCTGCCGGCGGCCTTCCAGGCCAAACCGTTCGGACAGCCTCGGCCATTCGGCCGCCGCGAGAACGGCGACCGCGCAGGCGAGCAATGCCAACCAGACCCAGCCCACACCTGCATCTTAGCCGCCTGGCGAGTTCTTCCCGTTTTAGCCGGGGAGGATTGGGATGTCCCAGAAGATGATGATCCCGATGTACGCGGCCACGCCCAACACGCCGGCGGCAATGAGCGCCACACGTTTTGCGGGGCTGCTCTGCCGGACCTCCTCCGCCGCCTGCTCAACCCTGTTCAGCAGCCGTTCGAGCCAGCGCTCGGCCCAGGCGAACTCAAGCGCGAGCATTGTCAGTCCGAGGACGATCACGGGGATTCCGGGGCCAGGTGTGACGAGCATGACAATGCCGGCCGCAAGAACGAGAAAGCCGAGCGTGGCGAAGCCGATTCGGTAGAGCCGATGGCGCTGGCGGTGGCGCTCCTGTCGAGCGCGAACGCGCTCCATGATCGGCGGGCGCTTGCCCGTCTCTTCGATGATCGGCGGGCGACCGCCCGTCTCCTGACCCACATGGGACAGGTTATTGGGCGCGAGGCCCCTCTCGGCGTCGCGCTAGCCGGCCCAGTGAGTCGCGCAGAAGGCGTCGCGCGCGGTGCTGCCACCCGAAAGCGGGAGGTACGACGTGGCCGCCCTGATCGTCCGCGCCTGCGAGGCGGCGTAGTTCTCGATCTCCTGACCGACGAGCTCACGGGCCTGCGGTGTCGGCGCCGCGGCAAGCAGCTCCGCGTGCCGCCAGGCCGACTCACGCCAGCCGACGACGGTCTGGAAGAGCGTCAGGTCGTCGAGGGTCGTCGGCAGGTTGTTGTCGTCGATCGTCGGGTCGAAGCGGCGTGCGATCTCGGCGATCAGGTCGTCGGTTACACGGTTGAGGATCTGATTCACGCGGTCGTGGTCGGGCTTCCGGCTGCTGCCGTCTGCTTTGACCATCCCAAGGCTGTAGACCACGAATGGAAGATCGCGCTGAACGTGGGCGTTGATGCCCAGGAGCAGATTCCCGTAGGAAGTAACTCCGCGATCTCCCGAAGCATCGAACGCCACTCGCCAGGCCGGCGGAACCTCGGCGATGCGTCCGGCTTTCCACGCGTCGTAGGCGGCGAAGTAGTAGCCCGCAAAGACGACATCCTCGTGATTCACGAACGGCGTGTCGTCGAAGAACGTGGGCGATTCGATCGTCCGCCGGTACTCCTCGGTCACACGCAGGTAGGTGAGGGAGAAGATCGCGTCGTGGTCACACGAAGACGCCAGCGGGTCCAATCGCTGGGTCATCTGGCGCACAACCTTGTCGACGCACTGCACCCTTCCGGCGACACAATCGTTCGGGCTCGTCGTGTCGTAGGGAATAGAGAGCCCGGGGAGAAGCGCGCTCCAGCCCACGAACGGCGGATCCTCTGCGACGGCCACGGCCGGCCACGCGAGTGCGAAAACAAGGAGCGCCGGAAGCGCTAGCCGCAAGGTGAGTCTGCGCCGCATCTCTTACCTGCGCTTTGCCCGATTGCGCTGAAACCTAACCCGCAATGAGGCGGTGGTTTGTGAACCGCCACTTGTGGAGAACTAATATGCGCCGGCCTCGTCCGCCGAGAGGGAGCTCAAGTCTGTGGCCACGCCCGACCTCGTACGTACACGAGAGCGACTCGCAGGTGCAGGCGCTGCCGTGGGGGCGCGGGCGCCGTTCGAGGCCGTAGAGGCGGCGGTCGACGCACTCGGCCGCAAACCTGGCCTCGTTCTGTTCTTCCCTGCCGGCCCCCTCGAGCCTCAGGAGGCGGCGGCCCAGGCCCAGGCGGCCGCCGGAAACGCTCGTGTAGCCGGAATGACCGGGACCGGCACGATCACGCTCGGCGGTGCGATCGAGAGCGGCTGCTCGGCCGTTGCCTTCGACTCTTCGATTCCGGTCGGAGTGGGCTCGAGTACCGTGTCCGACCCACGGGCCGCCGGCAGACGTGCCGCGGCTCAGGCTCTGTTCGGCGTCCGCCGCGACGGAGCTCACGCCGTCCTCCTCTTGTTCGTCGACTCGGAGTCCGGCGACCAAGCTGAGATCGTCGCCGGTGCATACGAGATCGCCGGTGGGCGCATCCCGCTTGCAGGAGGAGCCGCGGGTGGACAGGTCAGAGCCCAGTTCGCAGACGGCGAGCCGTTTTCGGGAAGCGTGGTTGCCGTCGCTCTCGTCAGCCCTGTGCCGATCGGGGTCGGCATTGGGCACGGCTGTGTCCCGCGTGGCGCTCCGTCGATCGTCACCCGCTCGCGCGGTCCTGTCGTGCTACAGCTCGACGGCCGTCCCGCCGAGGCTGTCTACCTCGAGAAGCTCGGGATGGGCGACGTTCCACTGAGTGACGCCGATTTCGAGGCGATCGCCATGGCGCATCCTCTTGCACAGCCAGACCTACACGGCGATGTCCGTCCTCGCTACGTACGCGGACGCATGCCGGGAGGCGGTCTGATCTGCGCCACGAGCATCGAGGCCAACGCGGCAGTGGATGTGTGCGAACAGAAGCCCGATGAGACCGTTCGGAGCGCGATCGCGGCGGTGGAGGGAGCCCTGCAAGGGCTTTCCAGCCCGGCCGAGGCGGTCCTGGTCTTCGACTGTGCTGCAAGAAGCGCCTGGTTCGGCAATCCGCTTGCTTCGCGCGAGGTCGAGACGCTCATCGCCTCCTTCGGCGACCCCCCGCCTGCACTCGCGGGCGCTTACACGCGCGGAGAGATCGGCCGGGTCCGCGGTGCGAAAGGAGACCGCAACTATAGCCTGGTCGTCGTTGCACTCGGCTCGACGCACTGACGGCCGCGACGAGTTGCTTCGGCGCTTCGTGGAGGCGGCGCGGCGGGCGCAGATCGTCACGATCGTCAACCTCGCTCGTTCGGAAGGCGAGCTGGGTGAGCTCTTCACCGCAGAGCTTTGCGAGGCCTTCGAGGCCGAGGTCGCGTTCGTGCTGGCCGAACGTGACGGCAGCCGCACGCTCGTCGGCGCCTACGGTCTGACGCCTGACCAATGTGCGGAGCTCGTTGAAGGCGAGCTTTGTGCGCACGCCTTCACGAGTGAAGAGCCTCAGGGCTACGAGGGCGATCTGCTCGGGACGGGAATCCGCGAGCTCGTTCTCGCGCCGTTCGCCGGCGAAGTGGAGCGTGGCGTCGTCGGTGTCGGACGGCTCTACGACGAGCGCTTCGATGACGGGGAGGTTGCCCTGCTCGAGGCGGTCGTGGAAAGCGTCAAGCACGCGCTGGAACGGATTCGCCTCGGTGAGGAGCGCGATGTGCTCCTTGCGCGGGAGCGTGCGGCGCGGCGCGAAGCCGAGTCCACAGCAGAAAGACTCGTGCGCCTGGAGAGCATCACCAGTGGAACGATCCTCTCGGAGCTGCCACTCGAAACCATGCTCAGCGAGCTGCTCGAGCGGATTCGAGAGATCGTCGCGGTCGACACGGCCGCGATCCTCCTCGTCGGGGATCCCGACGACGAGCTCACACTCCGCGCGGCGGCCGGCGCTGACACGCATACCGAAGCAGCAGTCGACCTCGCACGACGCGGAGGCCTCGACCGGCGGGCGCTCGACGAACACCGAGAAATCGCCATCGGCGACGCACACATCGAGGGGAATCGCGGAGATCGTGACACGATCCGTTCGCTCATCGCCGTTCCGATGGTCGTCGATCGGAGGAGCGTCGGCGTGCTCTTCGCCGGCGCCCTCGTCCCGCGCGACTTCTCGCGTGAAGACACCAGCTTGCTCGGGCTTGCAGCGCACCGTGCCGCGATCGCCATCGAGAACGCCAGGCTCTATCGGGAGGCCGAGGAGCGAGGGCAGGCCGCCCGCGTCCTCGGGTATGTCGCCGACGGAGTCTTCCTCGTCGACGCGCAGGGAGTGGTTCAGCTCTGGAACCCCGCCGCCGAGGCGATCACGAGCCTCCCGGCCGATGCGGTGCTCGGGCGCCCCGTCGACGACGTGATTCCCGGCTGGAAGGCGCTCGCGCAAGCCATCACCGTCGCGAGCGCTCCTCATGCGTCCACGGGTCCTTCGACGACGCTCCCAGTCGAGATCTCCGGTCGCGAGCTCTGGTTGTCGCTCGCGGGAGTCAGCTTCGCAGAGGGAACCGTGTACGCCTTCCGAGATCGCACGGAGGAGCGGCGGCTCGAGAAGCTCAAGGAGGACTTCGTGGCCACCGTCTCTCACGAGCTGCGAACGCCGATCGCCGCCGTTTACGGCGCGGTGCAGACGCTCGAGCGCGAAGACGTCGACTTCACTGGCGACCTACGCCGCCGTCTCCTGTCGGTGATCTCCGACCAATCCGAGCGGCTCGCGCACGTCGTCAACGACATCTTGTTGACGAGCCAGGTCGAGTCCGGCCAGCTGGTCCTCGCGCGCGAGCGGGTCGATGTCGGGGCCGTCGCGTGCAGAGTCATCGACGCGGCGCGCGCGCACGCGCCACATGAGCTTTCGCTTGAGCTCGTCGCGCCGCCGTCTCTTCCGCCGATCGCCGCGGACAGCGACAAGCTGCGTCAGGTGCTCGCGAACCTGGTGTCCAACGCGGTCAAGTACTCGAATGGCACAGGGTGTATCGAGGTCCGGCTGGAGCAGTGTCGATCTCGCCTACGAATAGCCGTTCGAGACGAGGGCGTCGGCATCCCGCGGCCGGAGCAGCAACGGATCTTCGAAAAGTTCTACCGTCTTCCGAACCGGAACCGACCAGTCGGCGGCACCGGGCTCGGCCTCTACATCTGCCGCGAGCTCGTCCGACACATGGGCGGCAGGATCTGGGTCGAATCGAGCGAGGGAATAGGTTCGACGTTCTTCGTCGAGCTCCCCGGGTTGGACTCGAACCAACAACCCTCCGGTTAACAGCCGGATGCTCTGCCAATTGAGCTACCGGGGAACGCGGTAGCAGCGGGGGCATGATAGCGACGTTCCGGCTCAGGCTAGAGCTGCGACGGCCTCCCTGATTTCGAGGAGTTTCCGCTGGAGTTCGGCCGTTTCCTCCAGGTCCGCGCTCGCGAGCTGCCTCCGCAGATGACGCTCCCGAAGGCGGAGCAAGAGCTCCTTGGCGGTCGTCTCGTCGATCGCCTCCGTGGCGGCGACGGCATCGAGCTCGGCAAGCGCTCCGCCCCGTTCGCCGTCCAGTAGCGCCGTGCGGAGGCGCCGGTATTCATCGTTGTCGAAGTGCTCCGGCGAGAGCTTCTCCAGGCTCCCCAGCAGCTCCGGAAAGGCAAAGCAGGCGGCGAGCACGTCACGCTCGAGCCTGCCACCGGCTTCGAGCACACGCCGGGAGACCGCAGCCGGGTTGGTGGCCGAGGCCCGAGCCTGCAGCTGCACGGTCATCCCGAGGCGGTCGCTCACATACCGCCAGGCATGCAACCGCTCCGGCGAGTCGGGAATCGCGTTGAGAAACCCCTGCGCCCACGCGTGATAGCTCTGTCGATCCGGCGTGCGCTCATCCTCGAGGCGAACGCGGTACATGACGTAGCTCTCTGCGCCGGCAAGGCGTTCCTCGAATCGCTCGGGCTCATCGGCGGGATCTGTTCCGGCCGGCATCGTCACGACTCGGACCTCGAAGCCGCGTTTGTCGGCGAGCTCCATCCCGCGAAGCGTCGCGTCCTCGCCGGCAGCGTCGGCGTCGAAGCAGAGGTAGAGCCGTCCCGTCAGGCGCCGAAGCTCTTTCAGCTGCTGCTCCGTGAGCGCGGTGCCCATCGACGCAACAACGGGCTCGAGGCCCACCTGGCGGAGAGCGATCACGTCGGTGTTGCCTTCGACCACCACGGCTCGTTCCTGCTTGGCGATCGTCGGCCGCGCAAGATGGAGCCCGTAGAGGATCGCCGACTTGTGAAACAGCTCGCCCTCGGGTGAGTTGACGTACTTTCCGCGCAGCGGGTCGTCCTCGCGCAGCTTCCGTGCCTGGAAACCGACGATTCGGCTGCGCGCATCGGCGAGCGGGAACATCAGCCGCTGCGGGAAGTAATCGCTCCCTCGCGCGTTCGTCAGCCCGGCACGGCGGAGCTCATCTCGTGTGAAGCCCTTCTCCTGAGCCTTGGACGCGAGGCCGCTCCCGGGCGAGAGGCCCAGGCGGAACTCGCGGCAGACCGGTTCTGCGAGGCCGCGGTCCTCGAGGTAGGCGCGAACGGGTTTCCCAGCAGCCGTCTCCCAGAGATGGCGCTCGTAGAACGATGCCGCTTGGTCGAGCAGTGCGTGCAACCGCTCGCGACGGCGACGCGACTCTTCGAACTGTGGCGTGAGCTCTTCGTATTCGAGGCTCACGCGGAACCGTTCGGCAAGCCACTCGACGGCCCCCGCGAAGTCGAGCTGCTCGGTCTCGCGGACGAACGTGATCACGTCGCCGCCCTTCCCGCAGCCGAAGCAGTAGAAGAGCTTGTCCTGAGCGTTGACGGAGAAGCTCGGCGTGCGCTCCTCGTGGAAGGGACAACGCCCCACATAGCGCGCACCCGTCTTGCGCAGCTGCGTCCGTCCCGACACGACCTCGACCATGTCGGCCGCGTCGACCGCCTCGCGGACGGAGGCGTCCTTGATGCGCGGCATCAGAGCTTCTCCGCGTAGGCCAACGCGTACCGGTCGGTCATTCCGGCGATGTAGTCTGCGATCCGCTGAGGGAGCTCTCCCTGCCCGTCAGGGAGACGGTCGGGCTCGTCCATAAGGTGCTCGAAAATCCGCGCGATGACGGCCCGAGCCTGCTCGTGCTGGCTCTGCGTGTGGGGGCCCAGGTAGACGCGCTCGAACATGAATGCGCGCAGCGAGAGCATCGCGGCGCCGACGTCCTCACTCTGGCGGATCTCGCCGGTCGCGTGAGACTCCTCGACGAGGTCGTGCACGAGCCGGTCGATGCGCCGGGCGCCGGTCTGGCCCAGGAGCTCGATCTCCTCGTGCGGGAGCTCGTTATCGCCCAGAACGCCGCGGCGGAGGGCGTCGTCTATGTCGTGGTTGATGTACGCGACTCGGTCGACGATGCGGACGACCTTGCCCTCGAGCGTCTCGGGGAGCTCCTCGCCCGTGTGATGGAGGATGCCGTCTCGGACTTCCTGGGTCAGGTTGAGGCCGCGGCCGTCGCGCTCGAGGACGTCGACGATGCGGAGCGAATGCTCGTTGTGGCGAAAGCTCCTGCCGAAGTGAAGGCGGAGCTGCTCGTCGAGGGCGTCCTCGCCCGTGTGCCCAAAAGGCGTGTGCCCGAGGTCGTGACCGAGCCCGATCGCCTCGACGAGATCCTCGTTCAGCCCGAGCGCCCGCGCGACACCGCGCGAGATCCCCGTCGTCTCGAGAGTGTGCGTGAGGCGAGTGCGGAAGTGGTCGTGGAGTGGGTCGATCCAGACCTGCGTCTTGTTGCGAAGCCGGCGGAATGCCTTCGAGTGAACGATGCGATCGCGGTCCCGCTGGAACGGCGTGCGCAGCCGGCATGGGTCTTCGTCGCGCGCGCGGCCGCGCGTCTCGTACGACCGCACGGCGAGCGGCGAAAGCCAGCGCTCCTCCTGCTCGCGCACGCGGAGCTCGAACGAATCGGCGACCCTTCCTGCAAGCTCCGGCATGTGAGGCAAGGCTAGTAGTTCATCCGGCCGCCGGGAACGAGCGCAGCGTGGCTCGGACCCATCCCTAACCCCCACCCTCCCGGGGCACAAAACGCGGTATGCACGCTAGCCACCGAGCTCGCGCGTGTTCGTGACAACTTCGTGCCAATTCCGAGCCG
>DASSXA010000050.1:0-7566 GCA_035704315.1 Gaiellaceae bacterium | reverse complement strand
CGCGGCGTAGCGGATCTGATCGACCGAGGGCGGCTGCTTCGTGTGTAGTCGCCCTCGTCTACCTCAAACCAGCGTGGATCAATTGGCCACAACGAAGTTCTTAGGCCGCGATATGCTCGACGAGTCGGGACGGTCCCAAAGACAGGAGGGGACCGCATGACCCAGACCTTCAAGCTCGAGCGGATGGACGGGACGCCGGCTGACCCGGCGCCACTCGTGACTACCGTTCTCGTGTGGCGCCCGGCGACAAGATCCATTTGGGTGCAAGCAGGACGCTCCAGGTCGTTCGCGTTCGCGACGACGACGCCGACCAGTCGCCCGTCCTGGTCGTTGAGGACCTGGCCTAAACAGCGTCCGCCGATGCGAGATCGGGTCGCCGAAGGCGATCGCAACCCGATAGCCCTTGGCCGTTAGGCGGCCGTAGGCTTCTGAGCTGACTATCCGCGGAGCGGCTCGGCAAGCGCCAGGCGCGGAATTGCCTGGCGCGCCCGGCGAGTGGGTGAAGCCTAGGATGCCTCGGCGTCGATCAGCCCGAGGAACCGGGCCACCGCCGCGGTGCGCGTGCTGACGCCGAACTTGGCGTAGACGTTCTCGAGGTGCTTGCCGACCGTGCTGGGCGCGAGCCAGAGGAGCTGCGCAGTCTCGGCGTTGGTCTTACCGCGGGCGACCCAGGCGAGTACCTCGCGTTCGCGTGCGGTCAGCTCGATCCCTTCGTGCCTCTCTTCGAGGAAGAGGGCGCCGTCAGCTTGCTGCACCGTCAGTCGCCGCTCGCCGCGACGCCGAATCAGCGGCTTCGCGTCTCCCGACTCGATCCACTCAACGAGCGCAGCCGGAAGCTGACCGCCGCTCCTGGCCGGGAAGAACTCGCGCAGCAGGCGCTCGGTCGGTGGTGAGGCGAATTCGACCTCTCCGCCGAAGCCGAGCAGGATCACTCCGCGACGGTCGTGCTCGTCCACGCGGTCGAGCTCGGCGAGCGCCGAGCTCAGCAGCCGCTGCGTCCTGGCCGCCAGCCAGAACCGCGCCAGGTGCGGCTGCAGCAGATCGAGGAGGAGCCGGTCGCGCTCGGTGAAGTCGCGGCCGTCGCTGCGATCGAAGAGAAACGTCTTCGTGTGCCAGAGCGGCGAGGGAATCGCGACCACAAGCTGGTGCTCGTTGCCGAGGGGTCGGAACCAGTTGTCGTACACCCACGTCCGGTGCAGCTCGCGCTGGGTCAGGAAGTCGCTGAGCTTCGTCGCGCCGAAGTATCCCTCTTGCTGGCGTAGGCACAGCGGATGCTCCTCCAACAGCACCCGCCAGACCACCTCGTCGTCGAGGTCGACGTCGTCGGGTTCGGGCCGCTCGACAAGCAGGAGGTTCCGGCGGCGGACGCGATCGAGCTCGTTGTAGCTCACGAAGTCGGCGGGGACCAGGCGGCCGAGCTCGGCGAGTAGGTCGGGCGTGAAGGGCTGATCACCGCCGATGCTCTCCGCCTCGGCGATGAAGCGGAGCAACTGCTCCGCGTCGCGTGTCGCGAGTGCAGGCAGGACCTAGAACGATACGACGAATCTCGAATGGACTCCACTCCGGCCTTGGGTGAGCTGGTGCGTTGCGGCCCGGCCGAGCGGCGCGAGCCAGCGTCCGCTGATCTCCACGTTTGCGCCGTCTTCAAGATACGGCGTTTGCCGAATAGTCACGAACGCGCGGCCGGTGCAGCATGCATCTCGTAAGTCAGGTTCCCGAATCACCTCGGAAAGGAGCCCGATGATGCTGCGTATCGCATGCATCTGTGCCGCCGGAGGCTTCCTCTTGTTCGGTCTCGTTGGCAGCCTTGCTCGTGCTTCCAGCGCGACGACCTCCGGAAGCATGCTGAACCCACTCGCAACTTCCGCGAAGGCTCACCCCAAGGTCCGATCCGATGCGGTCACCACCTGGAACGCGAACGCCGGTAAGGCCGCGATCGCTGCCTGCATGCCTCCCAACGACGACCCGCTCCACGAATCGCGTCTCTATGCGATGGCGCATGTCGCGATCCACGATGCCCTCAACGCGATCGACCGCCGCTCGCGTCCCTACGCATTCGGCGCGAGAGCGAGTCGAGGGGCGTCTCCCGACGCCGCCGTCGCCGCGGCTGCACGCGACGTGCTGGTCGCAGTGCTCAACCAGCTCCCAACAATCTTCCCGCCGGAATGCCGCGTCGCAGGCGTTGCGAGCGTCGAAGCGGACTACGCGGCGGCGCTCGGCGCGATTCCCGACGGTCGAGCCAAGACGCGCGGGGTCGAGGTCGGAAAGGCCGCCGCCGCGGCCGTCCTCGCCCTACGCGCCGCGGACGGCGCGGACACACCGCTGATCGTCACCGACTACCCGCAGGGCACGAACCCCGGCGAGTACCGTTTCACACCCGGCACCCCGTTCGCGTTCGCACCGGGCTGGGGCGACGTGACCCCCTTTGTGCTGCGAGACAGCTCCCAGTTCCGCCCAGGTCCGCCCTACGCGGTGACGTCGAGGAAGTACACCGCCGACTTCGCTGAGGTCAAACGTCTCGGTGGTGACGGCATCACGACGCCAAGCGCGCGCACCCCCGAGCAGACCGAGATCGCCCTCTTCTGGCTCGAGAGCTCCCCGCTGCAGTGGAATCGGATCGCACGAACCGTCTCCACCAAAACACGGCTCGATCTCTGGGAGCAGGCGCGGCTGTTCGGCCTGCTCAACGTGGCGCTCGCCGATGGCTACATCGGCTCCTTCGACACCAAATACCACTACAACTACTGGCGCCCGGTGACCGCGATCCAGACCGCCGACACCGACGGCAACCCGAACACCAGCGCCGACCCGACCTGGACGCCACTGGTCACCACACCTCCCGTCCCGGACTACGACTCGGCGCACAGCGTCGAAGGGGGAGCAGCCGCCAAGGTCCTCAAGCGGTTCTTCGGAACCGACCACGTCAGCTTTGAGACCTGCAGCCTGACGCTGCCGCCCGGGGGCACTTGCACCGACCCGACGCCCGTCCTACGCCGCTACACCAGCTTCTCCCAAGCGGCGGCGGAGAACGGACTCTCGCGCATCCTCAACGGGTTCCACTTCCGCAAGGCAGTCGAGGAAGGGATCGACCACGGAAGCAAGATCGGCAACCGCGCCGTCGACCGCTTTCTTCGGCCCGCGAACTGAGAGCTCATCACGCTGCGCCAGCGAGGCCCCGCGGAGCGGGGCCTCGCCCGCTCAGTAGGGGCACGCGGCCCCGGAGCGATTCGCCGTCGCGCCCAACTTCGACGACCGTGACGGTCGCTCGAGCTTGAAGGTATGCGTCATACGGTCCCTCCTTCTGACTGGGACCGGACGGCCAGACTCAGCCTATCGCGGTGCGGCGCGGGCTTCGAGCCTCGCTGCAGCCACGAACGCCGATTTTGCAGCCACGGTCTGAATACGACCCTACGCCTCGCCATGAAGAAACCCGCCGTTTCCAGCGGGTTTCAATGGTCGGGGCGCCGAGATTCGAACTCGGGACCTCTAGTCCCCCAGACTAGCGCGCTAACCAGGCTGCGCCACGCCCCGCTCCGCTGATCGTAGCGAACCGCCTTAGCGATCAACGGAGGGCTCGTCGAGCAGCCGAAAGACCGGATGGCGGGATGCTTCGGCCGCGAACGCCTCGAGCGGCGCATCCGGAGTCGCCTCGAAGAACGGCTTCACGATTCTCGTCGTGCGGAGATACTCGCGAAGCACCGGCGCGGCCTCCTTTGGGCCGACCTCCTCGATCGCATGGCGCGTCGTCTTCCGCGCCCGTGTCAGCTCGACCTCCCCGGCGGCCCGCGCGTTCTTGACCCATTCGCGCTCCCCGTACGGGGCCACGAGCCATCGCGTGCCGCCCTCGATCACGAGGCTCACCGGAGTCGTATAGCGGCGCCCGGTCCTCCGACCGGGCACGGTGAGGATGTGTGTCCGCTTGCCGGCGAGCCCGAGCCGGACGAGCGGGGTGATCAGGATGTTCAAAAGGCGCCGGAGCGGGCTCTTCAGATAAACGGCGGCCGGGTCTACTGCTCGGGTCCCTCCGGCTCCGGCGCTTCCTTCGTCATCGCCTGCTCCATCTCGCTGCGCGTGGCTCCCGTCATGATCGCCACGGCCTCCGGCATTGTGTGCGTCTGCGGCGTTACGACGGCGACCCGCTTCCCGAGCCGCATGATGAAGATCCGATCCGCGAGCTCGAATACATGCGGCATGTCGTGGCTGATGATGATGACCGGAAGGCCTTGATCGCGCACCCGCAGAATGAGGTCGAGCACCTGGCGAGTCTCCTTCACCCCGAGCGCGGCGGTCGGCTCGTCCATGATCGCCAGCCGCTGGGCCCACTTGGCGGCGCGCGCGACCGCGACCCCCTGACGCTGCCCTCCGGAGAGGTCCTCGACGGGCTGCGTGATCGACTGGACACCGATCTTGAGCTCCTCGAAGTGGCGTGCGGCCTCGCGGCGCATCCTGCGCTTGTCGAGCAGGCGCAGTCCCAGGCCGAGTGGCCCGCGTATCCGCGCCTCTCGGCCGAGGAAGATGTTCGAAGCGATGTCCATCGAGGGAGCGACGGCCAGGTCCTGGTAGACCGTCTCGATCCCCGCCCGTCGCGCGTCGCCGGGGGAGCGGAAACGCACGCGGTTTCCGTCGAGCCGGATCTCACCGTCGTCGGGCTGGAGCGCCCCCGACAGCGCCTTGATCAGGGTGGACTTCCCTGCTCCGTTGTCGCCGATGATCGCGACGATCTCGTTCGGGTAGAGCTCGAAGTCGGCGCCGTTCAGCGCGATCACCTGCCCGTAGCGCTTGAACAGCCCGTGCGCCTCGAGAATGGGCTGCGCACTCACAAGCGCCTCCGATGCGTGAGCTGATCGACGGAGACGGCGAGGATGACGAGGATTCCGGTCACGAAGTACTGCCAGACGACCTCGACGCCGATCAGCGTCAGGCCGTTCCTGAACACCCCCACGACGATCGCTCCGATGAGCGTGCCGATCACGCTTCCTCGCCCACCGAACAGGCTCGTCCCGCCGAGAACGACGGCGGTGATCGCGTCGAGGTTCTCCGTCGTCTGACCCGCGTTCGGGTCACCGAGCTCGGTGCGCCCGACGAGCAGCAGCGCCGCAATGCCGTAGGTCAGTCCTGCGAGGACATAGACGCTCAGCAGCACGCGGTTCACCTTGATGCCCATCAGCCGCGACGCCTCGATGTCGTCGCCGGACGCGTAAACGTGCCGCCCCCATGCAGTCTGTGTCAGCGCGTACCAGGCGATCCCGTAGAGCACGAACATGAGGACGACGCCGTACGTGATGTCCGTGCCGCGCACAGTGAAGGTCTTGCCGAAGAAGAGCAGCGGGCTCGGGAGGTCCGAGTATGTCTCGTCATTGGAGTAGACGTGTGTAAGGGCGAACGCGATGTTGAGCGTGCCGAGCGTGACGATGAACGCCGGGAGCTTCACGCCCGTGACGAACGCGCCGTTCACGAAGCCGAAGGCGACGCACGCCAGGATCCCCAGCGCGATCGCAAGGTACGGGTTCACGCCGTTCGCGACCGCGAGCTTCGTCATCACGATCTGGCCGAACGCCATCACCGTGCCACACGAGAGATCGATGCCCGCGGTGAGGATCACGAAGGTCTGCCCGATCGCCAGGACCCCGACGACCATCACCTGCTGAAGGATCAGCGAGAGGTTCTGGCCGTGCAGGAAGTTGTCCGACTTCACCGAGAAGAACGCCATCGCGAGAATCAAGGCGATGAACGGCCCCACCGTGGGCGCAGTGAGCACGCGCCGCGCAAGACGAAGCGCGGCGGCGGCGCCCTTGACCGGCGGCTCGGCAGGTGTGATGTCGGTCGTCGTCAACGGCAGTATCGGCGCCAGGCGCGGACGGCGTATGAAGGAAAGCGGTGCGACCGGGGCGCGGAGGCGTGCCTACGCCCCGGTCGCAATGTTAGGTATCTAGCCCCAGCAGTTCCTGAGGCCGTAGGCGACGGTCTTGGACGGCACGCCCTTGAGCGCTTTCTTCGCGATCAGGTTCACGCCCGTGTCGGTGTACCCGGAGACCTTCTTCCCGCCCTTCGCGTAGTTCACGACGGCGGTGACGCCCCTCGACGCCATGAGCAGCGGATACTGCTGGGACGTCGCGTCGATGATCCCCGCTCTCACGTTCCTGACGCCGGCGCAGCCACCGTCGACCGAGACGATCGTCGTGGCGGCCTTCGTCTTGCCGGCGTTCTTCAGCGCGTTCCACGCGCCCTTCGCGCTCGGCTCGTTGATCGTGTAGACGACGTTGATGTTCGGGCTCTTCTGCAGGCAGTTCTCCATCGCGGTCTGCGACGGGGCGGTCTGACCCTGCCCGTTCCCGACGCAGGCGATCTGCTTGTTGTTGTTCTTGATGCCGAAGCCCTTGAGGAACCCGTTGTGCCGGAGCGCTCCGACCGACGAGCCCGCGTGCTCGTCGAGCATGCCGATCGTGACGGTCTTCCCCTTCGTCGCCGCGCGCGCGTACTTGCCGATCAGCACGCCGGCGTTGAAGTTGTTGGTGGCGAAGAGGGCGTCCACGGCGCTCCTTGGATCCGTCGGCGAGTCGAGCGCGATTACGAGCACGCCCGCCTTCCGCGCCTTCGCAATCGCCGCGTTCTCCGCCTTGGCATCGGCGACGGTGATCAGGATCCCCTTGACGCCGGCCGTCGTCATGTTCTCGATCGCCGCGATCTGGCTCGCGTTGTCCGAGCTGTTCTTGCCGGCGGCGTACACCAGCTCGGCTCCGAGCTTCTTCGCCTGAGCCCTGGCCCCCAGCTTCATCTTCACGAAGAACGGGTTCGTGACGTCCTTCGTGATCAGACCTACCTTGATGGTGGTGGCCGCCTGCTTCGAGGTTCTCGCGCTGGCCACCGCCGCCAGGACGGCGCTGACGGCGAGGACGAGAACGAGCGCGAGCAGCAGCGGACGTCCTCTGACTCGCGATGGGGCTTGATGCATACCAACCTCCCTCTTGGGTCATTTCTGCCGTACTTGTGGTAGCGATAACACACTTCCCGGCGAGTAGTCAAGCCCGATTCTGTTGCAACGCGATCGTTTCCGTGTTACTGATCTCAGTGGACGCCTATGACTTCGACTCCGGCCAACGTAACGATCAAGGACGTCGCCCGCCGTGCCGGCGTCTCGTCCATGACCGTCTCGCGTGTGATCAACCGCAGCGAGCGAGTCAGTGCCGAGACGCGCCGGCGGGTCGAGGACGCGATTGCCGAGCTCGGTTACGTCCCGAGCCGACTTGCCCGCGGCCTGATCCGCCAAAAGACCGGGACGCTCGCTCTGATTGTCCCCGACGTGGCAAATCCGTTCTTCACGCTCATCGTCCGCGGCGCTGAAGACGTCGCCCGTCGGGCCGGCTACCGGATGCTTCTCTGCGACACGCGGTCGGACCTGGCACTCGAGCGCGAGGTGATCGAGGAGATGATTGCTCACCGCGTGGAGGGGATCGCGATCGCACCGGTCAGCGACCGCTCGAGGAGCCATCTCCTCCGCTTGCGCGAGTTCGGCGTGCAGTTCGTGCTGATCGATCGAACCGTGCCCGATGTCGAGTCTGACGTGGT
>DASSXA010000020.1:0-12153 GCA_035704315.1 Gaiellaceae bacterium | reverse complement strand
AGCGCCAACGGGCTCGGAGCTTACGCCGAAAGCGTCTTGAGTCGGAAGCCGCCGTGGTACTCGTACGAGGAGCTGATGACGGCGAGCGCCTCCCGCGAGGCGCGTCGGCCGAGGCCGAGACCGGCGGCCTCCGCCAGCGGGTGCCGGAGCAACCCCTCGATCCCGTGGAGACCGGCAGGCGAGACCGGGATCGCATCTGCTCGACAGCTCGCACAGACCGCGCCCCCCGCGCTCGGCGAGTAGCCCACGAGCCCTTGGTGGGCGCCGCACTCGGCGCAACTCGTCAAATGCGGCAGGTAGCCGGAGAGCCAGAGCAGCTTCAGCTGGAAGCTCAGGACGAGCGGGTCGGTCGCCGGGCGCTCACCGGCGAGCGGCGCGGCCTGATCGAGCAGATCGAGGAAGCGGGTCAGCGCCTCGAAGGCGCGCGCGTTCGATTCCTGCTCGGGAAAGAGCCGGAGCATCGCCTCGAGCCCGATGAAACCGACGCTGAGGCGATACGGCTCCTCCCGGGCGGCTCTGTGTGCGCGGATCAGCTCGACGCCGGTGACCGTCTGCAGCTCGCCGCTCCCCTGGTGGAGGACGAGCTCGACGTGGCTGAGCGGCTCGAGCCGGCCGCCGAAGCGGGACGTCGTTCGACGGATGCCCTTTGCAAGCGCTCCGACGCGGCCGCGGTCGAGCGTGTAGAGGTGAAGCACCCGGTCGGCCTCACCGAACCGAAGCGAACGAAGCACGACCGCTTCGGTCTTGTATGTGCGGCCGCCCATGCCGAAAGTCTAGAAACCTCGTCTGCTAGGACACCGTGAGCGGCGTCCCCACGGGCATCAGCCTGGCAAGCCGGAGGATGTCTTCGTTCTTCAGCCGGATGCACCCGTGGGAGACGCGTCCCGGCAGGATCTCCGGCTGGTTCGTTCCGTGAACGCCGATGAAGCCTCCACCCGGCCAGTCGGTGAGCACGTCCGAGCGCGCGTTCGTTCCGAACGCGAGCGAGCCGTAGATCGGATCGGTGAAGCCCGTGAGCCGCTCCCGCACGTAGAAGCGACCGGGCGGCGTCGGCCATTGAGCTTGTCCGACGCCGATGACCGCGTGGAAGACCGGCCTCCCTCGGCGGTAGAGGATCGCCAGAAAGCGGCTCCGGTCGATCACCAGGTGTGCGTCGACCTCGAGGAACGACCCAACCGCGTCACGCGGAATCCAGCCCGTTGTGCCGTTGGGCAGCACCGGGAGCCGCACGCGAAGCCAGTACCGGCCGTGCGGATCGATCGTTCCGCCGACGAGGTAGACGACGTGGGGAACGTGCTCCGGCGTGTGGGCACGAAGGTGCACGATCGTGCGCGCGCCCGCGACCGGCCGCGCCAGGGCGTTCGCCGTGTGGAGCAGCGTCGCGCTCCGGGAGATCGCGCGGGCTGAGGAGAGACGAAACGTGCGCGTCGCACGTCGGCCGACGTGGACGCGGAGCTTGAGCGGCTGCGCCGCTGCGATGCCGTCGCTCGCCGTGAAGACGAGCTGCCACTCCCCGAGCTGCCTCACCGACGGCCTCCAGCGGAAGACCGCCGTCCCCAGCGCTTCAGGACGGGAGACGAGCCTGGATCCCCGAGGGAATCGCTCCATCCTGATTCGCAGGGACGAATCGACGGGCCCGGCTGCTTCCAGTGGGATCCGGAGCTCCCGGCCGATTCCGGCGACGAACGCCGACCCTTGCTGGGGCGTCCGGCCTTGCCACACGACGCCTTCACTCGCAGGTGCCGCGCCGGCGAGGACAAATGCACAGCCGACTGCTGCCATGACCAGGCCGCGCATCAGCCTTCCTCCGCCGCGTACCAGTGGAAGGTCTCGGCGATCCCCCTCTCGAACTCGATCTGCGGGCGCCAGTCCAGGCTCTCCGCGATCGCCTGCGAGTCGAGCGAGCTGCGTTCGAGCTCACCGGGGCGGAGCGGCTCCAGCCGCGGCTCGAGGTCTGTGTGCGCGGCCCGCTGGAGAACGTCGAGGAGCTCGAGAACTGAGACTTCCTTCCCGTTGCCGACGTTGTAGGTACCCGCGAGCTCCCGGTCGGCGGCGTGCGTGAACGCGCGGACGACGTCCGCCACGTGGACGTAGTCACGCGTCGGCGCGCCGTGGCCGAACACGATCGGAGTCTCAGCGTCGAGGAGCCGCCGGCTGAAGATCGCGACGACGCCGGCCTCTCCGTGCGGGTTCTGCCGGGGCCCGTAGACGTTTCCGAGGCGGAGGACGACATGCGGCAGATCCCGAAACCGCGCCTGCGTCGCGACGAATGCCTCGCCCGCGAGCTTCGACGCGCCGTAGGGCGAGAGCGGTTGCGCGACGAACGTCTCCGGCGTCGGAAGCGGCGCGCCGTTGCCGTAGAGGGCGCCGCCTGTCGAGGCGAAGATGACGCGCGCGCCGAGCTCGGCCGCTGTCTCGCAGACGTTGAACGTCCCACGCACGTTGGAGGCGAAGTCCAGGTCCGGTCGCTCCACGGAAACGGTGACGCTCGACTGCGCGGCGAGGTGGCAAATCACGGCGGGGGCGAAGTCCTCGAGCCGAGTGCGGAGCTGCCCGTCGTCCGCAACGTCCAGCTCTGTGAACGCGGCTTGCATCGGTATGCGGTCACGCCTGCCGGACGAGAGGTCATCGATGACGAGCACTTCATCGCCGCGCTCGAGGAAGGCGTCAGCGACGTGCGAGCCGATGAAGCCAGCTCCGCCTGTGACGACGACCCGCAACTAGATCTGGCTCCGCTGGCAATTCGGGCAGTACCAGGTGCCGCGTCCGCCCGCACGCGTCTTCGCGATCGCGGTACCGCAGCGCGGGCACGGTTCGCCGCCGCGGCCGTACACGCGGAGCTCGTCCTGCATGGATCCGCTTTCGCCGTCGGGCGTTCGATAGTCGCGTAGCGTCGTTCCCTGGCGGGCGATCCCGGCGCGGATTGCGTCGTTGATCCCGCGATGGAGGCGGCGTATCTCGGCCCGGCTCAGGTCGCCGGCAGGCCGCAGCGGATGGATCTTTGCGCGCCACAGAGCCTCGTCCGCGTAGATGTTTCCCATGCCGGCGGCGGCTCGCTGGTCCAGCAGCGCGGCCTTGACGGGAGCTCGTCGCCCCCGGAGGCGCGCGGCGAGCGCCGCTGCGGTGAACGTCTTCGTCAGCGGCTCCTCGCCGAGACGGGTCGCCAGATACGGCGTCTCCTCATCAGGCTCGAGCAGCAGCCACGTGCCGAAGCGTCGGACGTCTCGATACATCACGTCCGATCCGTCGTCTAACCTGACAACAGCCCGGCGGTAGGGATCGTCGTCCGGCGTTCCGTTCCGTCCGTGCCGAAACGTCCCCGTCATCCGGAGGTGCACCAGGAGAACTCGACCGCTTCGAAACCGAAAAACCAGATACTTGCCGCGCCGCTCGAGAGCATCGACGATCTCGCCGAGTAGCTCCGCCGCCACCTCGTCGGGATCGAACGGCCGTGTGAGCCTCGCATCCAGGATCTCGACTTGCTCGAACCTCCGCCCGACGAGCACCGGCTCCAGGCTCATGCGAACCGTCTCGACCTCCGGCAGCTCCGGCACCGGGCTAGCGTAGCCGCGAACTCGGCCTTAGCTCAGCGTTTCCAGGACGACGCTGCGTGTTGCGGGCGCCTCGTCGACGAGCTCGTACGCCCCGCGAATCTCGTCAACGACGGCCTCGGCGGCGGACTCGTCGCGGGCGTGGATCTCGGCCAGAACGTCGCCCGCCTCGACGCGGTCACCGCGCTTGCGGAGGCAGACGACGCCGACGGCATGGTCGATCGTGTCGTGCTTCGCGGTGCGTCCTGCGCCCAGCCGCATCGCCGCTGTCCCGATGGCGAGCGCGCCCAGCCGTCCGACGTAGCCGCCGCGGTCGGCTGTGACCGCATCGGTCACGGGGGCCTGCGGAAGGGCATCCTCGCCCGGGTCGCCGCCCTGTGCCCGGATCCAGCGCTCGTAGGCATCGAGCGCCGACCCGTCACGGAGCGCAGCCTCGACGCGGGAGCGTGCCTGCCCAGGCTCCACGCGCTCGCTGAGCTCGACGAGGTGGGCGCTTGCCTCCGTCGCGAGCTGAGTCACGTCGGGCGGACCGTCGCCGCGGAGCGTCGCCAGCGCCTCGCGGATCTCGAGCGCGTTGCCGACCGCCCGTCCCAAGGGCTGGTCCATGTCGGTCAGCTCGCAGACGACCCTGAGCTCCGCTCGTCGTCCCAGCTCGAGCATGGCCTCGGCGAGAAGCACGGCTTCCTCGATCGACTTCATGAACGCCCCGTCGCCGACCTTGACGTCCAGAACGATCGCGTTCGCACCGCCCGCGATCTTCTTCGACATGATGCTGGCAGCGATCAGCGAGACGTTGTCGACCGTGGCGGTCACGTCTCGAAGGGCGTAGAGCTGCTTGTCGGCGGGGACGAGCTCGGCAGTCTGGCCGATCACGGCGAGGCCGATGTCGCGCACCTGGCGGACGAACTCGTCGCGCGAGAGCTCGACACGGAAGCCGGGGATGGACTCGAGCTTGTCCAGTGTCCCGCCCGTGTGGCCCAGGCCCCGGCCGCTCATCTTCCCGAAGGGAACCCCGCAGGCGGCAACCAGCGGCCCGACGACGAGCGATGCCTTGTCCCCCACGCCACCCGTCGAGTGCTTGTCCGCAACCGGACGGCCGATCTCGGCGTGCAGATCGATCGTCTCGCCGCTTCGCACCATGGCGTCGGTGAGCGCGTAAGTCTCCTGCGCAGAGAGGCCTCGGAAGTAAACGGCCATGCAGAAGGCGGCGAGCTGGTAGTCAGGGATCTCGCCGCGGGCGTAGCCGAGGATGAGCTCGGAGAGCTCATCGTCGGCGAGCTCTCCGCCGTCGCGCTTGCGCTGGATGAGCTCGGCCGGCCGGATCACGCCTTCTCGGCGACGAAGATCGAGGGCGTGCGCCGTGCGCGGATAGGCCCATCCACCGCGGGCACCCGGCTGCCTTGCTGAAGCACGAGTGAATCGATGTACCGCTGAGCCGCGTACGCGTCGGGAAACACCAGCCAGCCATGCGCGTCGCGGCGCTCGATATGAGCGAAGTGGCGGGAAAGGATCTCTGCTGCGTCCTCAGCCGCGAAGGCGGAAACCCAGGCTCGGCCCCCGACGAGGGCGAAGAGCTCGCTCAGATGGTCGGCACTGTTGGTGACCGCCACAAGCCGGCCGCCCGGCGCCAGCACCCGTGCGATCTCGGTGAGCGCGCGGTCGAGATCGGCGACGTGGAACAGCATCCACGCCGCGACGACGCAGTCGAACACGCCGTCGGGGAGATCGAGCCGCTCGACGTCGCCGACTCGCGCCTCCACGCCTCTCGCGCGCGTGATCTCGACCATGCGCTCTGACTGATCGATCGCGAGAAGGTTCGCGCCGAGCTCCCGCTGGAGACGCTCGGCGAGCTCCCCCTCGCCACAGCCGACCTCGAGGATCGTCCGGGGCTGCGCCTCGGCGATCGACTCAAAGAGGATTTCGCGCGCGTCGGGGCCCTCCCCTCCGGCGTGCGCCTCCTTGCGCGCCGCGAGCCGCGTCTCGTCCTCGTATTCCGCGCGGACGACGGCGGGGTCGTTCAGCGTCACGGCTCGACGATCGGCTGGCCGGGGATCCCCCGCCTCGGAGCCTTTCCGCCGAGCCAGGCGTTGACCGTCGATCCGACGTCGGCGAACTCGCCCGTGTGAACGTGGCCGTTTGCGTTGCGGCCTTCCACATACGCGAGCAGCAGCGCGTGCTCGCGCGAGTGGTCGGTCGAAGGTGTCGTGGGGTCGCATCCGTGGTCGGAGGTGAGGACGAGGATGTCCCGGTCACGAAGCGCCGCGAGCAAGTCTGGCAGTCGCCGGTCGAAATCCTGAAGGCAGCGATGGAAGTTGACCGGGTCGTTGCGATGGCCCCAGAGCATGTCCGTCTCCACGAGGTTCACGAAGACGAGTCCGTCGTCGAGCTCCCGAAGGAGCCGTTCCGTCTGGGTGATCCCTTCCACGTTCGAACGAGTTGTGTGCGACTCGTCGATGTCGGCGCCGGCGAAGATGTCGCGGATCTTTCCGACGGCGTGCACCTTGTGGCCGGCCTCACGGACCAGAGTCAGGTAGTTGGGCTGCCGCGGCTTCAGGGACCAGTCGTGCCGGTCTGGCGTGCGGACGTAGTTGCCGGGCTCGCCCTCGAAGGGCCGCGCGATCACCCGACCGACGGCGTGCTTTCCGTTGAGGATCTCCCGCGCGACCTCTGAGGCGCGGTAGAGCTCATCCAGCGGGATCGTGTCGACATGAGCAGCGATCTGGAAGACCGAGTCGGCCGACGTGTAGACGATCCACTTCCCCGTCTGCTGGTGCTCCTCCCCGAGCTCCTCGATGATCTCCGTCCCCGAGGCCGCCTTGTTGCCCAGGACCCCCCGCCCGGTGCGGTGCATGAACGGGTCGAGGACCTCGAAGGGGAATCCGTGCGGATAGGTCGGAAACGGCTGCTCGGTGACCACGCCCATGAGCTCCCAGTGGCCGGTGGTCGTGTCCTTGCCCTTCGAACGCTCCGTGAGCCGTCCGGCGATCGCCGGCGCTCCAGGCTGCGGGGGGCAGCCCTCCAGCGGCTCGACGTTGCCGAGCCCTAGCGCCTCGAGGTTGGGAAGGTCGAGCCCGCCAACAGCCCGGGCGACGTTTCCGAGCGTGTCCGAGCCCTCGTCGCCGTATTCGGCGGCATCGGGCAACTCTCCCGCCCCTACGGCGTCGAGCACGATCACGCATGCGCGCGGCATGTGTGCCTCCTAGGTCGCGACCGAGGACGAAGTCCGGCGCCGTGCAGGCACGTTCCGGGCGCCATGGCAGGTTGCTCGGAGGGTCACGCGGCTATTCTACGGCGGTGGTGGAGACCGTCCTGGGACTCATCGGCATGGTGATCTTCATCGTCGGGGTGATCAGCCTCGCCGCCGGTGCCACATGGCTCGTGGTGAAGATCACGCCCAGCGAGCCCAGGAAAAAGCGCAAGCAGCCTGAACCAGCAGAGGGCTAGTCCTCACACGGGAGAGAGGCGGAGGACCTCCGCCAGCGGCGTGTAGTCGAGGCCGTGCGCCTCGGCCACCGCTTCGTACGCGAGCTTTCCGTCGAGCACGTTCACGCCGCGCGCGAGCGCGTGATCGCCGGCGATCGCCTCGCGGAGGCCCTCGTTCGCGATCTCCTCGACGTACGGCAGCGTCGCGTTGGTCAGTGCCTTGGTCGACGTGATCGGCACCGCCCCGGGCATGTTCGCGACGCAGTAGTGGATGACACCGTCGACCACGAAGACCGGCTCGGAGTGCGTCGTCGGGTGCGACGTCTCCACGCACCCGCCCTGGTCGATCGCGACGTCGGCGATCACCGAGCCGTCTTTCATGCCCGCAACCATGTCACGCGTGATGAGCTTCGGGGCCAGCGCACCGGGAATCAGCACGGCGCCGATGACCACGTCGGCCTGCGCGACGGACTCCTGGATCTGCAGCCCCGAGGACATGAGGAGCGTGACGCGGGAGCCGAGCACTTCCTCCAGGTGCCGCATGCGATCGATCGAGCGCTCGAGAATCGTGACCTGAGCGCCGAGCCCCAACGCGATGACGGCGCTGTTGTATCCGACCATCCCGCCGCCGATCACCACCACCTCGCCCGGTGCCACACCGGGGACGCCGCCGAGGAGGAGTCCCTGCCCGCCGACCGGTTTCTCGAGGAACGCCGCGCCTGCCTGCGCCGCCAGGCGTCCTGCGATCTCGCTCATCGGCGCGAGTAGAGGAAGCGCGCGGTCGTCGGTCTCGACCGTCTCGTAGGCCACGCACGCCGCGCCGCTCTCCATGAGCGCCCTCGTGAGCTCCTCGCTCGCTGCGAGATGGAGGTAGGTGAAGAGCACCTGGCCTTCGCGCAGCCTCGTGTACTCCTCGGGCAGTGGCTCCTTGACCTTGAGGACGAGGTCGGCCTCCCAGACCTCCGCGACAGATCCGATTCGCGCTCCTACCGTCTCGTAGTCGAAGTCGCGGAAGGCGCTTCCCTCTCCCGCACCGTGCTCGACCATGACCGAGTGCCCGTTGCGGGTCAGTTCGAGCGCACCGGCCGGCGTGAGCGCGACGCGATACTCGTCCGGCTTGATCTCCTTGGGGACGCCGACGTTCATTCGGGCGGCGGAACGATAGCCGTCTAGACGTGCGCCAGCCGCTCGACGAGCCGACGTTCCTCCTGGCCGAACACCGGCGGCGAGCCGGCGATTGCGTTCTCCGCAGCGTGGAGTGGGTTCCGCGTCGCCGGAATGACCACGTCCACGCGCCGATCGGAGAGCGCCCACTTGAGGAGGGCTTGTGGCCACGTGTCGACGCCGAACTCGCTCAACGGCTCGAGTTCTTCCGCCCGGGGTTGACGAACGAGCAACTCCCCCTCGGCGAGCGGACGCATGACGATGACCGCGAGCCCAAGCTCGTCGGCGAGAGGCAGGATCCGGCGTTCACACTCGCGCTCGTACGGGTTGTACGGCACCTGCACGACCTGGAAGCGGTGGGTCTCCATGGCGGCGGCCAGCTCGCCGAACGCGCCCGGCGAGTAGTGCGTGACGCCCAACAGGCCTACTCGCCCGGCAGCGCGCTCCTCCTCCAGCCAGCCGACGTGCTCTCGCCAGCTGACGAGGTTGTGCACCTGCTCGACATCGACCCGTCCGAACAGGGCGAGCTGGTCCGCGAACTGGTGCCTGCCCTGGTCCACGGTGGGCGCCCAGATCTTCGTCGCAATGCTGGCCTCGTCACGCCGGCCGACGAGCGCGGCGGCCAGCGAACGTTCGGCGCGGCCGTACATCGGCGACGAGTCGAAGAGCCGCGTCCCTGTACCCCAGGCCGCCGCGACGACGTCGCGCGCGAGCTCGTCATCGCCGCCGAACGTGTTCCACGTGCCCAGGCCCACGACGGGGCCGAGGCGCCGTTCCTCAATCACCCGGCGACGGAGCGCGGGCCACGTCGACCAGCGCGAGCGTGACGTCGACCATGCGCTCGAGATCCGCGACGGCGATGTGCTCGTCGGGCGTGTGGATCGCGGTCATGCCGTTGGCCAGATTCGCGCAAGGGCGGCCGCGCTCGTTGAAGATGTTCGCGTCCGCACCACCTCCGCCCAGCGCAAGGCGCGGCTCGAAGCCCTCCCGCTCGAGTGCCGCGCAAGCCATCCGGACGGGAAGGTCGCCACGGGCGAAGCGGTAGCCGCGGTAGCTCTCTTCCACCGTCGTCTCCGCCTCGCACTGCTCGAGGGCCGCGGCAAACGTGATCGTCTCGAGCATCTCCTGCACGAGGTCGGCGAGCTTCCTCTCGTCGTGCGAGCGGACGTCGATCGAGAACGAGCAGCGGTCGGGGACGATGTTCTTGGCCGTTCCGCCCTCGATGAGGCCGACGTTCGCCGTCGTCTCATCGTCGAGTCGTCCGAGGCGGAAATCGGTGATCGCACGGGCCGCTGCCGCGATCGCCGAACGACCCTCCTCCGGCGCCATGCCGGCATGCGCGGCACGTCCGCGCATCGTCACCTCGAGCGCGCGTGCATGGGGAGCTCCGAGCATCACCTCCCCGATCGGGGCCGCATGGTCGAAGACGAAGCCGACTCCGGCCACGAGCCGGTCGGAGTCGAAGGCCTTGGCGCCCTGCAGCCCGACTTCCTCCTTGGGCGTGAAGAGGAGCTCGATGCCGGCGTGCGGACGGTTCTCCGAGAGGATGAGGCGGACCGCCTCGAGCATCGCGGCCACCGCCGACTTGTTATCGGCGCCGAGGATCGTTCCGCCCGCGTTGCGGACGATGCCGTCCTCTACGACAGGCTCCAGCGGCCCGGTTGGTTGGACCGTGTCCAGATGAGCGCACAGGAAGATCGGAGTACCGCCGTTCGTACTCGACGGCGCCAGCCGGGCCAGCAGGTTTCCCGCGTTCGCTCCGATGCGGGCCCCCGCGTCGTCCTCGGACACCTCGAGCCCCAGATCCTGGAGATATGCGGCGACGCGATCCGCGACCTCACGCTCGGACCCGGGAGGGCTCGGGATGGCAGCCAGTTCCGTGAACAGGCCGACGACGTCCGGCGCCCAGCTCGGCGACATGCGCCGAATCCTACGAGCCTCTAACTGAATGACGCTTCGCCGTCCGGCTGTGATGGGTGGTGCGAGGGAAGGACGCAGCGTCTCGTTCGTATCCGGAGGATACGGGCGAGACCGAGGACGCAGCCTCGTGCCGCCCAGCGCGGCCGGGCGGCACAAGGCTTCGTTCTGTTAGAGGCGCTGAGCACCGGACGTCGGGGCTACGACCTACTCGGGAGTCCGATCCGCTCGCCCTTGCCCCGGTCGGCGGGATGAGTCCCGTCCCAGTGGTAGAGCACGAGGGCGAAGAGGCCGACGGCGATCCACACGACGATCACCACGGCGACCACACGTGAGAGCCTCGTAGGCACTAGCTCCACGCAACCGTCTCGTAGACGCCGTTCGGGTAGTAGTTGATCCGCATCATCAGCGAGTCGTGCCAGTCGAACCACCACGGCGAGTGACAGGCCACGTCCACCCACGCCTGGACCTGCACCCAGGTCCAACCAGCGCCGCCGGCCGTCTTCGCGACGTACGGCCCGCTGGAGTTCCAGCAGAGGAAGTCGTGGTCGGTCCGGACGCTGCTCGCGCGGTAGGTGATCACGCCGCCGCTGCCGCACCAGACGGTGTAGAGGAACAGGCGGCGGCCGTAGGGGTACGTCCCCTTCGAACGCTCGAGCTCCTTCGACCAGCACGTTCCCCCGCCGCCAGGATCAACGGACAGCGGCCCGCCTGAACGCCGCACTTCTCGGATGCCGTTGTCGAGCTTGTAGAGGTCCTCGTACGGCTGCGGCTCAGGGTCGACCGCGTACGAAGCCGGCACAAGGACGAGCCCGGCCACGAGCGCCACTCCCAACGATATGAGGTGTGATTTCTTCATGCCGTTGACCATATGGACAACAGACGCACGAAGGGGACACGCCTTGGCGCCTACTTCGTAAAGGCGAGAGACCTAGGCGGGAACGCCTGCGCGCTCGACGGGCGCCGTTCGCGCCCGCGAGCGTTCCAAGGCGGCGCCGACGAACTCCCTGAAGAGCGGCGCCGGCCGCGTCGGCCGGGACTTGAACTCGGGATGAAACTGGCTGGCGACGAACCACGGGTGGTCCGGAAGCTCGACGATCTCGACGAGCCGCCCCTCCTGGTAGGTCCCCGAGACGACGAGGCCTGCCTCCTCCAGCCGCGGCCGGAAGTGATTGTTCACCTCGTACCTGTGCCGGTGGCGCTCGTTCACGACGGGCTCGCCGTAGGCCTCGCGCGTCCGCGTCCCCTCGACGAGCTCGACCGCCTGTGCGCCAAGGCGCATCGTCCCGCCGAGGTCCTCGACCTCCTTCTGCTCCGGGAGCAGGTCGATGACGGGGTACGGAGTCTCCGGATCCATCTCGGTCGAGTTCGCGCCCGACAACCCGACGACGTGCCGCGCGAACTCCGACACGGCCACGTGCATGCCGAGGCAGATGCCCAGGTAGGGGATTCCCTGCTCGCGTGCGACGCGGCAGGCCATGATCTTCCCCTCCCAGCCGCGCGAGCCGAAGCCCCCCGGTACGAGGACACCGTCGACCTGCTCCAGCTCGGCCTGGAGCTCTTCCAGCGACGCCCCCTCCGCATCGACCCAGCGCACACGCACGCGGCAGCCGTGGTGGATGCCTGCGTGCTTGAGCGCTTCGTGAACCGAGAGGTAGGCGTCGTGGAGCTTCACGTACTTGCCGACGAGCCCGATCTCGACCGGCTCGCCGAGCCGCTCGATGCGCGCGGTGAGGTCGTTCCACTCACCGAGATCGGCATCGGCCTCGGGCAGGTTCAGCTTCTCCGCAACGAGCGTGTCGAGCCCCTCGGCCTGGAGCGCCGAGGGGACGAGATAGACGTCCGGCACGTCGCGGTTCACGACCACGGCGCGCGCCTCGATGTCGGCGAACATCGCGATCTTGTCCCTGAGGTCGGGGCTCAGCCCTTCGGTCGAGCGCGCGACGACGATGTCCGGGTGGATACCGATGCGCCGGAGCTCGTTGACCGAGTGCTGCGTCGGCTTCGTCTTCAGCTCGCCGGCCGAGTCGACGAACGGGACGTAGGTGACATGGACGTAGACGACGTTTTCCGGCCCCGCCTCGCGACGGAACTGGCG
>DASSXA010000328.1:0-8671 GCA_035704315.1 Gaiellaceae bacterium | reverse complement strand
TCCTCCAGACGGACCGGTTTCGCCGACTCGCCGGAGACGCGGTACTGGTACCAGCTGATGTCCCAGGCGATCGTGATCACGAGCTCCTGGTTGACGCCCTTGAGCTGGAGGATGCTGGCGCGGGGCTCGCCGAGGCTCTTTGCGACGCCTCCGATCGTCCGGCGGTAGTCGCTGGCGTTGAAGAGATCCGCGGCTTCGACCATCGCAAGCTCGGGCTCGGTCAGGCGGCGGAGGATCGGCTCGGAGACGACGGTCTCCTCGGTCTGGGAGCGAACAGGCGTGAAGAGCTGCGACAGCCAGCTCCTGCGCTTGCGCCTCTGGGCGGGCACCGTCGGCGTCGTCGGTGTTCCTTCCTTGACCCAGCCGTACTCGACGGCGATTTCCTGACAGAGCGGGCAGACGTCGACAAACTCGCCGCCCTGCGGCGCGTAACGAATCGCCCGCTCCCCCGTCAACAGGCTGCGATCGCAGATAGCGCACGACCGCGCGACCGCCTGGCTGCTGATCTGCATGAAGGGCCGATCTTAGCCCAGCCTTGCCGGCCCGCCGGCGGGTATGCTGGCCGGGTACATGTGTCTTTTACAGGTATGAGGAGACATCGCCGTCATTCACGGGTTCGACGCCGGATCGGGCCCGGCGAGTACGACGTCCGGGCGCGGGTCGAGCGCTTCGCGGAGCCGGCTGTTCTGCTGTTGCTGCGGGAGCGTCCGGCGCACGGCTACGAGCTTCTCGAGCAGCTCCCGGAGGTCACCGGAGAGCGGGTCGACATGGGCAACCTCTACCGGTTCCTACGCCTGCTGGAGCACGAAGGCCTCGTTCGTTCCACGTGGGACGACGAGGCGCCCGGGCCCAGCAAGCGGATCTACGAGCCCACGGACGAGGGGCGTGCGCTCCTCGACAAATGGGCCGAGGCTCTGCGCGGCGCCCAGGAGCGCATCGACGGCTTCCTCACGAGAAATGCAGAGGGGAGGTGACCACGTGCATCACAGACGACATCGATATCGGGGCTTCGGCCGCCGCGGCATCGGCCGCGGGTGGTACGACCGCGAGAAGGTTCTAGAGCGGCTGGAGGAATACCAGCGTGACCTGGAACAGGAGCTCGCAGACGTCTCCGATCTGATCAAGCGGCTTCAGGCCGGCGAGCAGCCGGGCGGAACGACCGAGACCGCAACCGTCTAGGCCTGTCGGGGCGGGCGGCGAGAGCCCTCCGCCCCGCCCTAGACCGTGCTCTTTGGGCCACTGTCCTCGTGCCTGGCATCGGGACGCGGCTCGGCGGGACGGTCGGTGGTCCTGTTCACTAGTCCGCAACCGCAAGGGCTGCCCGGCCGCTGTCGGTTGGCCAACTGGCCCCGGAAGGACGGTGATTCTCCGTAGCCGTCGTCCATTCGAGCCATTGTCCGCGTGCCTGGCATCGGGACCCGGCTCACCGGGACGGTCTTGGTCGCGGCTCGCTCGTCCGAAACAGGGCCGGTGGCCGGGGACTGCGGGGCCGGCTAGCCGCGCCGACGGCGCCAGCGGTGGAGGTTCTTCGACTTCGCCGCCGACTTCGGCGGCTCAGGTTCGGGAGGCGGATCGTGCTCGGCCAGCCAGCGGGCGGCTTCGTCGTCCGGCTCGAGGCCCGTCTCGCGCTCGCGCTCGGCGCGCTTGCGCGCGCCTCGCTCGGTCAGCCTGTATCTCAGGCCCTGACCTCTTCTTTCTCTTTCTGGGCCTCGGCAACGAGCTTCTGCGCCACGTGCGCTGGAACCTCCTCGTAGCGCGCAAAGGCCATGTGGTAGTCGCCGCGGCCGCCGGTCATCGAGGTGAGTGACTGCGAGTAGGTGAGCATCTCGGCCATCGGCACCTCTGCCTTGATCATCGTGATCCCGACTCCAACCGGCTCCATCCCGTGGAGCCGTCCGCGGCGCGAGTTGAGGTCACCGTTGACCGAGCCGACCGCATCGTCGGGCACGGTGACGTCCACCTCCATGATCGGCTCGAGCAGGACGGGGTCGGCCTCCCCGTAGGCTTGCTTGAAGGCCAGCGAACCGGCGATCTTGAACGCCATCTCCGAGGAGTCGACCGTGTGGTGTGAGCCGTCCACGAGCAGGACGCGGACGCCTTGCACCGGCGCTCCTGCGAGCTCGCCGTGCATCATCGCCTCCTGGATCCCCTTGTCCACCGCCGGCCTGAAGCTCTGCGGGATGACGCCGCCGACGATCTTGTCCACGAACTCGTAGCCGGTATGGCCCTCGATCGGCTCCAGGACGATGTGGGCGTCGCCGAACTGCCCGCGGCCCCCGGTCTGCTTCTTGTAGCGGCCGTGCCCTTTGGACTCGCGCCGGATCGTCTCGAGGTAGGGAACGCGCGGCGGGCGTAGATCGACGTCGACGCCGAAGCGACGGTTGACCCGCTCGACGGCGACCTCGACGTGCATCTGGGACAGGCCAGACAGCAGCTGCTCGCCCGTCTGCTGGTCGCGGCGAAGGACGAGCGTCGGGTCCTCCTCCGACAGCCGGCGGAGCGCCGAGCCGAGCTTCTCCTCGTCGCCTTTCGCCTTCGGCGCGATCGCGAAGCTCATCACCGGCTCGGGGAAGTCGATCTTCGGCTCCTCGACGTCCTTGTCGGCATCGAGGAGAAGATCGCCGGTCAGGGTCTCCTTGAGCTTGGCGACGGCGCCGAGGTCGCCGGGGCCGAACTCGTCCGCCTGTTCATGCTCCTTCCCCTGGAGCGTCAAGAGCTGGCCGACGCGTTCCTTGTTGCGGGAGCGGTGGTTCACCAGCGTGGAGTCGGAGTTGACGTTGCCGTCGACGACCCGGAAGACGTTGATCCGGCCCGCGAATGGATCCGCAACGGTCTTGAAGACGAAGACTGCGCTTCCGGCGCCGTCGACGTGCACATCGAAGTCCTTCTTCGCCGGCGAGGGGATGCCCTCGACGAGCAGATCGAGGATCGCGGTCGTTCCGAGGTTCTTGGTGGCGACGCCGCAGGCGACCGGGAAGATCTCGCCGCGTGTGACGGCGTCCTTGAGCGCGTGTGCGACCTCCTCGTCCGAAAGCTCCTGCCCGTCGAGATAGCGCTCCATCAGCCCTTCATCCGTCTCGACCACGGAATCGAGCAGCTTCTCCCGGTACTCGGCTACCTGGTCGCTCATCCCCGCCGGGATCTCGCCCGGCGCCGTCTCCTTGCCCCCCTCGGGGCTCGTGTACGCCTTCATGTGCAGCAGATCGACGATGCCGGTCAGCTCGTGCTCCGCGCCGATCGGCAGGTGGATCGCGACGGCGCGGGGCGAGAGCGAGCTCTGAAGCGCGTTCAGCACCCGGAAGAAGTCGGCGCGCTCGCGGTCGAGCATGTTCACGATGAAGACGCGCGCGAGACCGAGCTCCTCGGCTCTTGCCCAGACGCGGCTGGTCTGGACCTCCACGCCCATGACCCCGGAGACGACGATGAGTGCGCCCTCGACGACCCGCAGCGCGGCAATCGTGTCGCCCTGAAAGCTGGGCTCCCCGGGCGTGTCGATCAGGTTGATCTTTCGGCCCTGCCAGTCCAGGTGACACAACGACGCGGAGATCGTCATCTGCCGCCGCTGCTCGTCCTCCTCCCAGTCGCCGACGGTGGAGCCCTGCTCGATCGTGCCGAGCCGGTTGACGGCTCCGGACTGGAAGAGCATCGCTTCGACGAGCGACGTCTTCCCCGTTCCACGATGGCCGGTGACGGCGACGTTGCGGATCTTTCCGGGCTCGACAGCGGGCATACGAACAGGTCCTCCTCGGTCGGTTTGGGGTCCGGATGTTATCGGCGGTCTACGGCTCTCTGACTCGCGCCGGAGAGGCGAGCCTTGAGCCGCAAGATCGCCTTCGTGTGGAGCTGCGAGACACGCGACTCGGTGACGCCGAGCACCTCGCCGATCTCCCGCAGCGTCAGCTCCTCGTAGTAGTAGAGCGTTACTACGAGCTTCTCGCGCTCGGGCAAACGGGTGATCGCCTCTCCGAGGGCTTCCTTGAGCTCGGTCTCGGCAAACGAGCTCTCCGGAGCAGGCGCCTCGGTGTCCTCGACCGTGTCGATGAGGGCAACCTGCTCACCTCCGGAGCCGCCGATCGTCCAGAGCTCGTCGAGCGCCGCGATCGAGGAGCGGGAGATGTCGGTCAGGCTGGCCTCGAGCTCGTCGACGGAGACCCCGACCCGGCCGGCAATCTCCTCGTCGGTCGGAGCGCGATGCAGCTTTGCCTCGAGGTAGGCGATTGCCCGCTCGATCTCCCGCGCTCGGGCGCGGACCGACCGGGGCACCCAGTCCAGCGAGCGGAGCTCGTCGATGATCGCGCCCCTGATTCGTGTCACCGCATAGGTCTCGAACTTGACGTCCCGGTCCGGGTCGTAGCGCTCGATCGCGCCGATGAGGCCGAGGAGCCCGTACGAGACGAGGTCCTCCTCCTCCACATGTGCCGGGAGGCCGCTGCCGAGCCGGCCGGCGACGTACTTGACGAGCGGCGCGTAGGTGAGGATCAGGCGATCACGGAGCGCCCTGTCGTCGGGCTGAGTGCGGAACGACCGCCAGAGAGCTCGGGTGTCCTCGACTTGAGACACGGGCGAAGAATACGGTCCTAGCGGCTGCTTTCCTCGCCCGTCCATGGGCGTAGGCGGGGAATCCAGCGCGGAACCTTCGCTCGGTATGCCTCGTAATCCGCGCCGAAGCGGCGGCGCAGGCCGCGCTCCTCGACGAGTGGGAGGTACACCGCATTCACCGCGAAGACGGCCGCGAACCAGATCAGAAGGGGCAGCGAAGCAAAGCAGGCGGCCTCGCCGAGCAGGATGAAAAGGACGCCGCTGATCATGGGGTTGCGGACGTAGCGATAGGGACCCTGAACGACGAGCTTCGAGGTCGGGTCCCAGGGAGCGAGCGTGCCGCGGCCCACCTTCGCGAACAGCGTGACGGTGCTGATCACGAGCAGCACACCGGCTGCGATGAGCGGGATCCCGACGACCGCCGCCGGGCGCAGGCGCGCGTCGGTCTGCCAGACAATCAAGGCCGGGACGCCGATCGTGACGACGCCGGGCAGGAGCAGAACGGCGACCAGATGCCGCCAGAGGCTCACGTGTGACGCGCCGCGCGCAGGGTGCGCACCGCAAGGCCGCCCATCCAGAGCGTCAGCACCCCCGCGGCGACGACGATCACCCAGACGCGCGCGGTGAACGCCGCCGCCGTGATCCCGGCGAAGAAAAGCGTCAGGAACGAAAAGAGCGCGCCCTGGGCGCGAAGCTGACCGGGGCGGGCCACGCTCGGAGCCTACTCCTCGGAAAACGCAGCAAAGGCGTCGAAGCGCGTGTCTACAATCGGAGGCGCCCAGGGGCGTAGCTCAATCTGGTAGAGCACCGGTCTCCAAAACCGGGGGTTGCAGGTTCGAGTCCTGTCGCCCCTGCTGGGTACTCCCTTCAAATCGAGCGCTTCTGTTGCCACCGTAGGCGACGACGGCCGACCATGTACCCGGACCCTCGGAGGGGTCGTATACTCCGGCGGCGCGAACGTTCGGCCGAAAGGGGGAGCCGCGTGTTGCATCCACGTCGCCGCCGATTCGCCTGGGTGCCTGCATTGGTCGCCGGAGGTCTGGCTCTACTTGGAGGCGCCGCCGCCGCGCCGAATGCAGCGGGCGCGCCCACGACCACACCAGACTTCGGGGCGAACGTGAAGATCTTCGATCCGAGCATGTCGACGAGCCAGATCAAGGCATCGGTCGACGCAATTGCCGCGCAGCAGGTCCCGAACCAATTCGGCTCCCAGCGCTACGCGTTGCTGTTCAAGCCCGGCGTGTACGGATCGACTGCCGCTCCGCTCAACTTCCAGGTTGGCTACTACACAGACGTGGCCGGCCTCGGCAGCTCGCCGACCGACGTCGCGGTGAACGGCACGATCGACGTCTACAACCAGTGCTTCGGGCCCGGCGACTGCACCGCCCTCGTGAACTTCTGGCGCTCGCTCTCGAACCTCACGATCAACGTCGCGGGGAAGGGCGGTTGTCAGTTCGGCGAGTTCTGGGCGACCTCGCAGGCCACGTCGATGAGGCGGGTCAACGTCAACGGCTTCGCGACGCTGATGGACTACTGCACGCCTCCCTCCTTCGCGAGCGGCGGCTTCATCGCGGACTCGCGCTTTGCCGGCAGCGTCATCGTCAACGGCTCGCAGCAGCAATACCTGGTCAGGGACAGCGACATCGACTTCTGGACGAACGCCGTCTGGAACCAGGTCTTCGCCGGAACGGTGGGCGCGCCCGTCCAGTCCTTCCCGAGCCCGCCGTACACGACGCTCGAGACGAACCCCGAGTCACGCGAGAAGCCCTACCTCTTTGTCGACTCGAGCGACCGCTTCAACGTCTTCGTGCCCGACGTGCGGTTCGACTCGAGGGACACGACGTGGGAGAACGGCCAGACGCCCGGCTCTTCGATCCCGATCGATGACTTCTTCATCGCGAAGCCCGCTGACAGCGTCCAAGAGATCAACAACGCCCTCGCGCGCGGGAAAAACCTCCTCTTCACTCCGGGCATCTACGAGGTCGACCGGACCATCAAGGTGAAACGGCCGGACACGGTTGTGCTCGGCCTCGGACTGGCGACGCTGGAGGCAGAGGACGGCGTCGTCCCGATGACGGTCGCCGACGTGAAGGGCGTCCAGATCTCCGGGCTCCTCTTCGACGCCGGCCCGGTGAACTCACCCGTGCTGCTCCAGGTCGGCACCGGCCACGCACCCAAGGGTCAGGCGCGCGAGCACAACGGGTGGAGCGACCCGCACGACCCGACCGCGCTCCACGACGTCTACTTCCGCGTGGGCGGCGCGCACGTCGGCCAAGCGACCGTGAGCCTCGAGGTGAACGCGGACAACACGATCCTCGACAACATCTGGGCTTGGCGTGCCGACCACGGCTCCGGCGTCGGCTGGACGAGCAACACGGCCGAAACGGGCGTCGTCGTGAATGGCGACAACGTGATCGCGACAGGTCTTTTCGTCGAGCACTACCAGGGCTACGAGGTGCTCTGGAACGGCGAGAACGGCAAGACGATCATGTTCCAGAACGAGATGCCGTACGACCCGCCCAACCAGGCGGCCTGGCAGCACGACGGGGTCCTCGGGTTCGCCGCCTACAAGGTCGCGGACTCGGTGAAGACGCACGAGGGCTGGGGCTTGGGCAGCTACTGCTTCTTCAACGTCGATCCGACGATCCACGCGAGCCACGCCTTCGAGGTGCCCGTCACTCCCGGCTTGAAGCTGCACGATCTGCTTTCTCTCTCGATCACGAACCACGGCACGATCGACCACGTCGTGAACGACTTCGGGCCGCCCACCGACGCGAACACGACCCCGAGCAACGTCGTTTCCTATCCGTAGGGACCACCGCGAATCTTTACGCCGACGCTCGACCGGCAGGACCGGCTCCGATGTTGCGCTCACCACTTCTTCACCGGACGTGGACCGGATCGAGGCATTCCCGTGCTGTGCTTGCGACGGTCGCCGAGTAGGGTCCTCGCATGGATCGACAACGGCTTGCGGCGATCCCACTTTTCTCGACTCTTCCCGAGCCGGAGCTCACAGCCGCAGCCGCCCGTGCCGGCGAGCTGGAGGTCGAGGAGGGCCACATGCTGGTGACGGAGGGTGAGTTCGGGCACTGCCTCTACGCGATCGAGTCCGGCACCGCGGACGTCACCCGCGACGGGGAGACGATTCGCACGCTCGGGCCCGGCGATGTCGTCGGAGAAGTCGCAGTGTTGGCCGCGGGCCGTCGCAGCGCGAGCATTGTCGCCACGTCGCCGATGACGCTCGTCACCTTCTTCAAGCGAGACGTCTGGGCGCTCGAGGACGACGCCCCAGAAGCAGCTCATCGACTCCGCGAACTCATCGGCACGCGGAGCATTCCGACAGCTCGTTAGCGCCGCAGACGCCGGTCGCCCGGCGTTCACCACCTGTGCACGAGCCGTTCACTGAATCGGTGCCCATCGACCAGGTGGACGTGACGACGATGCGCGACGTTGACTACTCGGGAGGGATCACGTATGCGCAGGACCAAATGGTTGGTCGCCGCGGGCGCCGCGCTCGTCCTCGGCATCACTGGTGTTGCCGCGGCCACGTTCATGGATTTCGGGCAGCACACGCAGCAAGCGTTGGCCCATCACGCGAATCAGCTCTTCGGTGTCAAGAAGCCGATCGACGCCTCGTCGACCGTCGACCTGAGCGAGGCCCAGGCGCTCGCCGACCCTGCGGCGCTGGCGACGGTGGCCAAAGGGCTCAAGGTCAGTGTGGTGTCCGCTGGGAACGCGGCTCCGAACCTCGACCAGATGGTGCTCTGGCCGCAGTCGCACCCGACGCACATCATCACCATCAACGAAGAGGGCCCGACGGAGCCTTCGCTGCAGAAGATCGACCTCAAGACAGGGCTCGCCACCACCATCGTCTCTGGCACCGACTCCGGTGATCCGATTCGCATTACACCCTGGGGGACGATCCTCTTCGGCGAGGAGGCCGGGGATACCGGCGCGATGTACGAGCTCATCGACCCGCTGAGCGTCGAGGGCGCCACCATCAACCGGACGACCGGCGTCAGCTCCAGCCCCAAGATCCGCCGAGTGCCGGCGCTCGGCCTCAACTCTTTCGAGGGGCTCGCCATCCTGCCGAACGGTGTCACCTACTACGGCAACGAGCTGGCGGCGATCA
>DASSXA010000319.1:0-2179 GCA_035704315.1 Gaiellaceae bacterium | reverse complement strand
GCGCTACCCCTCAGGAGGACGTAGACCTCTTCCTGCTGCTTGTGCTTGTGTCCGAACGGCATGCGGAAGTTCGGCCCGAGCCGCTGGTAGCTGAGGCCGAACTCGCCGAGCTCGAGTGAGTCTCGGGCGAATCGAGCCTCCAGCCCGGGCGAGAGCCCGAACTTGGGCGCCTGGTCCTCGATGTCTTTGATGTTCTTGATCGTGTAGTTCGGTATCGGCTCGATCCTATTCGGCAGTTGGAAGATCGACGTGACGACCGTCGGCTTCCAACTGCGGCTCCGAGAAGATGCAGTCCACGTGAATCGCGGCCTCGTTGTCGCCGCCGTAGCCGCCCGTGTTCCGCCCGATCGCGACGTGGGCGGTCCGAGCGGCCTTTTCGTCCAGCAGCGCATGGCCGCGAGGCTTGAAGCCAGGGTGGAAGCCCAGGCCGAGCTCGGCGATGACGTCGGCACCCTGACCCGCGTCCGCGACGAGCTCTCTGAGCATCTGAGCCGCGCGGCCGCCATCGATCGATACGACTCGGCCGCGCTCGAAGCGAAGCGTCACGGGCGCATCCACGAGACCTTCGACCGTGTAGGGAATCGTCAGGTCGACGACGAGGACACCGTCTGCCCCGTCGGCAAGCGGTGCGACGAACACTTCCCCGCTCGGAAAGTTGGCGCCTTCGCCCGGCTGGATCGGCAAGGCGTCGCTCAACCAGGGCCGCCCCTCAACCTGAAGCGTGAGATCTGTCCCGGCCTTGCCTGTGACATGGATTTCCTTCGCCCCCTCGAGCTGCGCGAGCAATTGCCGCGCCGAATCCTCTAGGTCGGGCTGCGGCTCCGAGAGCTCGTTCTCGAGCAGCTCCGGCGTGATGAGCGCCAGGTAGATCTCCCGCCCCCAATGGTCGACCATCGCCTCCAGGACCTCGAACCGTGCCGACGCCTCGGCGCCAACCGGGTTCTGCGACAGGAAGAAGCAGAGCGTCGCTTTGTTCGCTCCCTTGATCACTCCTTGCGGTGCGTGTTCTAGCGGCCGCTTCGCGGCGGCCCACAGCTCGAGCCGTGGCCGGCCGCCGGACTGGCTGACGGCGTCGGCGAGCTCGACGCCCTGCTCGACGAGCGGCTCGTCGACGATCACGAGTACCGCTTCGCCGGGCTGGAGCCGACCGGCCTCGATCAGGTTCCGGCACCAGCCCTTCAGTTCGTCCGCCATGCCGCCATCCTCGCAGGCCCACTGATCCTGTTCGTCTTTTCTGCGCTGCCGCGCTACGCGCTCACGCCAACGTTGACGTCACTCCTGAGCCCGAGGGACAGCATTCCCGAATAAGCGGCCCACGTGTTTCCGCGCGGAAGAAACCGAAATCTCCTCCCGTCTAGAGGTACTTGGTCAATTCCGATGCGAGGAGGATCTCGTGAAGAAGCTCCCGACACGCGTTGTGCATCAGTCGCCGGCATTGATCGTCGCGATGCTCGCACTATTCGTAGCGCTGGCCGGCACGGCAGTCGCCACAACCTCGGCGTTGATCACGGGCGCCAACATCAAGAACGGATCGATCACTGGCCTCGACATCAAGAACAAGTCCGTGACCGCGGCTGACATCAAGGGCCAGTTGAGCGGTCCTCGCGGTCTGCCGGGCGCGCCCGGCGCGGCCGGCGCGAAAGGCGACAAAGGCGATAAGGGAGACAAGGGCGACCCCGGTCCTCCAGGCGTCTCGGGTTATGAGATTGTGTCCGCAACGCAATCTCATACGGCGACGTTCAGTTTCTCCGTCGCATGCCCGGCAGGAAAGAAGGCGATAGGCGGCGGGCACAACTGGGCGTTCGGAGGCACGGACGTCTGGTTTTGGCAATCGTCCCCGCTGAGCAACGGAAGCGGCTGGATCGTCCGAGGAAATGTCAACCGAGGTGGGGTGACCTCAGACATCACGGCCTACGCGATCTGCGCGGTGGTCACGTAGCCCCGGGGGCAGCCGGCCCAACCTTCGAAGGCTCGCCCCACGCGTTAGGTCAGAAGAGCGAATAGGGGGTCAGGCCTTGCGTCGCGGCGGCGCAAGGCCTGACCCGCTCCTACGAGCCGCGGCCGATCCATTCTTCGCCGCCCTCGTAGAGCTCCTTCTTCCAGAGGGGGGCGCGCTCCTTGAGCTCGTCGATGACATCCCGGCATGCCGAGAGCGCATCGTGTCGGTGCGGAGCGGAGA
>DASSXA010000041.1:0-10659 GCA_035704315.1 Gaiellaceae bacterium | reverse complement strand
GTCAGCGAGGCTCGCGTCTCGCGCTTCGTCGCGGGGGTAGCGCGCGAGGTCCTCGCCGCTCGTGAACTGAACGGGATTCACGAACAGGCTCACGACCACGAAGTCCGACTCCGCGCGGGCCGCGCGGAAGAGGGAGAGGTGACCCTCGTGGAACGCCCCCATCGTGGGAACGAGGCCGATCGAGCGGCCGGGAATCTCCGCAAGCGCGCCCTGCAGCTCGGCGACAGTTCGAACCGTCCTCACGGCGCCGTCGCCTCCGCGAGGACGCGGTAGAGCGGCTCGAGCTTGGGCTTCCGCTCTCGGAGCGCCTCGAGGTGTCGGTCGACCGTGTCCCAATCGCCCCGGGCGATCGGGCCGGTGAGCTCGAAGCCGTTGTCGATCACGCCCTGCATCAGCGGGCGGAGGCCGGCCGTCGGAGCGCCGACGGCGTCGAAGATCTCCGCGGCCGCGCGGTGCAGGGTGACGAGGTAGTTCGACGCGATCGCGGCGCCGGCGTGGTAGAGCGCGCGATCCGTCTCGTCGAGCTCGAAGGGCTCGAGCCCGAGCAGACGTGCGAGCTCGAAGCCAACCGCTCGCGCCTCGTCCGTCTCGGCCGTGATCGCCGCCGGAGCGCCGTCGAGCTGCTCGGCCCCGCGAGCCTTACTGAAGCTCTGGAGCGGGTGCAGGCCGAAGCGCCGCTCGTACGGGTCGAGCGCCGAGAGCGGCGTCGCTCCGCTTGTGTGCGCAATCCACTGAGACGCGTCCAGGGACAGTCCCTGGACAACGGCTGGGATCGCCGCGTCCGGTACGCACAGCAGAACGACGTCGGCGTCTTCACGCGGCTCTATTCCGCGCTCCACGAGGCGGGCGAGGACCGCCGACCCGACCCGGCCGGCGCCGATCACGTTCACACTTTCGATCATCGTTAGCTCCAGTTCCGTGGCGGATACCGGGCGCTGGCAGTGTAATCCCGCGGCCGGCGCTCGGGATAGACTCTGGCCGATGCCGATCTACGAGTACGTCTGCATGCAGTGCGAGTCGCACTTCGAGGAGCTCGTCCGGAACGGACACCAGCCGGACTGCCCGGACTGCGGTGCCTCGGACGTTCGCAAGCAGCTCTCGGTCTTCGCCGCCCACGGCTCGAGCAGCGAACTGCCGAGCTTCGGTAGCGCGCCGCGCGCGTCCGGCGGCGGGTGCTGCGGGGGCTCCTGCGGCTGCGGCTAAGCAGCCGCCATGAGAGCTGCGTCCGGCGCCCGCCCTAGACTCGCCCGGGTGACGACGCTCCAGGCCCTGGGCGAGCAGGTTTCGGGTTGTACGCGCTGTCGTCTGTCCCAGACCCGCACGCAAGTGGTCTTCGGCGTAGGAGATCCGCACGCTGACCTGATGTTCGTCGGAGAGGCGCCCGGCTTCCACGAGGACAAGCAGGGACTCCCGTTCGTCGGCCAGGCCGGCAAGCTGCTGGACCAGCTCCTGGCCGGCATCGGCCTCGAGCGCGCCGACGTCTACATCGCCAACGTCCTCAAGTGCCGGCCGCCCGGCAACCGCGATCCGGCCCCTGACGAGATCGAATCATGCGAGCCGCACCTCTTCCGCCAGATCGAGCTGATCGAGCCGCGCGTCGTCGCCACGCTCGGGAACTTCGCCACCAAGCTCCTGTCGGGGAAGCAGACGGGGATCACGCGTGTCCACGGGGTCGAGCAAGAGACGACGGTCGGAGGCCGCCAGGTTCTCCTCTACCCGCTCTATCACCCGGCCGCGGCGCTGTACACCCCGAGGATGCTCGAAGTGCTCCAGCAGGACTTCGCCCGCCTTCCCGAGCTTCTAGGGCGCACGGTCGAGGTGCCCAAGCCGGAGCCCTTCGCGCTCCGGGCTGAGCCCACGGTGCAGCTGGGCCTTTTCTAGCCTCTAGGCATGACAGTCGAATCCGCCTCCCCGGAGGAAACCGAGGCGGTGGGCGCTCGTCTCGCGGCCGAACTGATTCCCGGTGACGTCGTCACAGTGGCCGGCGAGCTCGGCACCGGAAAAACGACCCTCGTGCGCGGGGCCTGTCACGCCCTCGGCGTCCAGGGGCCGATCACGAGCCCGACCTTCACCGTCGGCCATCGCTATCGCGGCCGCGTCGACGTCTCGCACCTCGACCTCTACCGCTTTGCCGGAGTCTCGCCCGCGGAGTGGGGAGATCTCGAGCCGTACTTCGACGGCGCCGTCTGTTTCGTCGAATGGCCGGAGGCCGGCGAGGGCGTCCTTCCTCCGGCGCGCTTCCGCTTGTCGCTCGAGCACGCCGGCGACGACCGCCGGCGCATCGACGTGGTCGAATGCTGATCCTCGCGTTCGACACGGCCACGGACGTTGCGACGAGCGCGCTCGTCTGGGACGGCGAGGTCCTCGGCGAGCTGTCCTCCCGGCCGATCTCCGTGCTCGAGGATCTCGATGCGCTGCTCCGGCGGGGCGGCGTGCGGGACACGCAGCTCGAAGGGATCGTCGTCGGCACGGGGCCGGGCAGCTTCACGAGCCTGCGGATGGGACTGGCGACGGCGCGCACCCTCGCCTTCGCCCTGGACATCGGTCTCGCCGGGGTCTCCACCCTGGACGCACTTGCCGCGGGCGCACCCGGGTCGACTCCGGTCATCGACGCCCGCCGCCGCGAGATCTTCTCGGTCGTCGACGGGGTGCCGGTCGTTGTCGCTCCGACGGACCTCACAATCGAGACCGGCTACTCCTACGTGGGTGACGGAGCCGTTCGCTACCGCGACGTGATCGAGGCCGCAGGCGGCGTGGTTCCACCCGACGACAGCGAGCTCCACGTCCCGCGCGCGCGGTTTCACGCGCAGCTCGGGAAGGGGTTCAGCCTTCCCGACCTCGTCGAGCCCATGTACCTTCGGGTCCCGGACGTCGACCGCACACGCACGTGAACATCGAGCTTCGCCGCCTCACCCTCGCCGACCTTGCCGCCATCGAGCGCATCGAGCGGCAGTCGTACCCGACCCCGTGGTCGCGCTCGATGTTCGCCTCTGAACTGGCCAAGACGTCGTCGATCTGCCTCGGCGCTGTGGACACGGATACGGGTGAGGCGCTGGTCGGCTACCTGATCATCTCGCGCTACGCGGACGCCTGGCACGTCATGAACGTCGCTGTGCAGAAGGACTACCGGGAGCATGGCGTCGCTACGAGGCTCCTGAGCCGGTTGTTCGAGGTCACCGCCGCGGACGATCGGCGCGGATACACGCTCGAGGTGCGCGTGTCCAACCGCGGAGCGATCCGTCTGTACGAAAAGCTCGGCTTCGTGCCGCGCGGAATCCGCCGCGGGTACTACACGGACAATCGCGAGGACGCGTTGATCATGTGGAAAGACCCGGTCCGAGAGCCCGCCAGCGCTTGATTCTGGGGATCGAGACGTCGTGTGACGAGACTGCGGCCGCGCTCGTCCGTGAAGATGGGCGCCTGCTCTCGAACGTCGTCTCCTCGCAGGCCGAGCTCCACGCTCCATACGGAGGTGTCGTCCCGGAGGTCGCCTCCCGTCACCACCTCGAGCTGATCCTTCCGGTCCTCCGGGAAGCGCTCGACGAGGCAGACGTCAGCTTGGGAGACATCGAGCGCGTCGCGGTGACGCAGGGGCCGGGCCTCGTCGGCGCGCTCCTCGTCGGCATTTCCGCCGCGAAAGCGCTCGCCTGGTCGCGGCACCTGCCGCTCGTGCCTGTCAACCACCTCCACGGCCACGTTGCGTCGCTCTTCCTGGCGCCGGATCCGGTCGAGCCGCCCTTTCTCTGTCTGCTCGCCAGCGGCGGGCACACGCTGCTCCTCGACGTCCGCGACCGCGGAGCGTTCGAGGTCGTCGGGACGACGCTCGACGATGCGGCCGGCGAGGCGTTCGACAAAGGCGCGCGCCTGCTCGGGCTCGGCTACCCCGGCGGAGCAGAGATCGACCGGCTGGCCCGGGAAGGCGATCCGGAGGCGTTCGCTTTCCCCGTCGCGCGCGTAGCCGGCTTCGATTTCTCGTTCTCGGGCCTCAAGACGGCCCTTCTCTACACGGTTCGCGACCTGGGCGACGCCGCCGAGGAGCGCAAGGCAGATCTCGCGGCCTCCTACCAGCGCGCGATCGTCCGTGCGCTCGTCGAGCGGACGCGGGCGGCGGCCGAGGAGCTCCGCGCCGATCGGATCGCGATCGTCGGCGGCGTGGCTGCGAACTCCGAGCTTCGAGCGGCCCTGCCCGAAGCCGCCGCTGCACCGCTCGAGCTCTGCACGGACAACGCGGCGATGATCGCCTCGGCGGCGAGGTACGCCGATCCCATTCCCTATCCTCGGTACCTTGCCCTCGACGCGTTTGTTTGAGCGCCGCCTCGCGCAGCTCGCCCTGCTCGGCATCGTCGCCCTCGCGCTGGCCGTCGCCTCGGTTGCCGCGGCGACCGGCGGGCACTCGTCCGAGCCGCTCACCGAGCGCGCTTCGTGGCGGGGGCTCGTCGGCGGCGCGCGGCCACAGGTGCCCATCGGACAGCGGATGATCGTGGTCCTGCGGACGCCTTCGCTCGCCGACCGGGTCGCCGCCGCCGGGGGACTGGCGAGCGAGGACGACCAGGTTCGTTGGCACGCCGCGGCGCTGGCCGCGCAACAGCAACTCATCGCCAGGCTCGGCGCCGCGGGGCTTCGCCTCCGGCCCGAGTTCAGCTACACGCGCGTGCTCTCCGGCTTCTCGGCACCCCTGGACGCCCGTGCGATCGCGTTGCTCCAGAGCTTTCCGGAGGTCGAGGGCGTCTATCCCGTGCGGATCGCCTACCCCGCCTCGCTCTCCAGCTCTCTGCTCGAGCGCCAGAAGCTTGCCGCCGGCTCGGGCTACGAGGCCCAGATCGGGCTCGCAGGAGCGACCGGCCGCGGCGTCACCCTCGCGCTCCTCGATACGGGCGTCCAGTACAGCCACGACTACCTGACCGGCGCCTTGCTCGAAGGCGTCGATGTCCTCGAGAACGACGATCTGGCCTCGCCCGATTCAAAGCCGGACGAGCCGTCTGAGGTTGAGCGTCATGCAACCGAGCTCGCCGGCCTCATCGTCGGGTCGGGCGGACCGGGCGGCCTCGAGGGCGTTGCCCAGAATGCGACCCTGCTCCCGATCAGGGTCGGCGGCTGGCAGCGCGACGTGGCAGGGAGATGGGCCGTCTACTCCCGCACCGACCAGCTCATCGCCGGGCTCGAGCGCGCGGTCGATCCAGACGGGGACGGGAACGCTCACGACGCGGCGCGGATCGCCGTGGTGGGCTTCGCCGAGCCGTATGCAGCCTTTGCGGACAGCCCCAGCTCGCGGGCGGTTGCAGGTGCGCTCGCGCTCGACACGCTCGTCGTCGCACCCGCCGGGAACGACGGGCCGGCGGGGCCCCGCTACGGCAGCATCTCGGGGCCCGGAGGAGCCGCAGCCGCACTGACCGTGGGCGCAGCCGACCTCCGGCCGGCCACGGATCAGGTGCGTGTGACGATCCGGTCCGGGCTCCGTGTGGTGTTCAGCGGCGACGTGCCGCTGGCCGGCGCGGTGACGCCGCGCAACCCGATGAGGCTCGAGCTGGCCGAACCGGTCGTACGTGAGCAGCTCCTACCCGCTGTGCTCGGGGCGACCGAGGCGACGCTCACGATTGGCGACTTCTTCGACCGCCGCGGCTACAGCCGCGTTGCCGGCAAAGCCGCCCTGACCCCCGCCGGTGAGTCGCCTGACGCCGCGGCGGCGGGCGCTGCGCGGGCCGGCGCAGATGCGGTGATCCTGCATGGGACGGAGATCCCGGCTGGAAGCCTGGGGCTCGACGAGCGGATGGAGGTTCCCGTGCTCTCCGTTCCCGAGCGCGCGGCGCGGGCGGCCGCTGCGCTGATCAAGCGTGGGGAGGACGCGACGGTGGAGATCGGCACGGCGCGATCGCGTCCGAACCCGGACGTCGACGGGCCAGCGGCGTTCTCATCACGTGGGCTGGCATTCGACGGTGGGCTGAAGCCCGAGCTCATCGCTCCGGGCGTCGCACTGCTGACTTCGCATCCGGGACGCGGAGACGACGGCCGGCCCGCCTACGGCACGGTCAGCGGAACCAGCGCGGCGGCGGCGGTAACCGGCGCGGCGGCTGCGCTGCTCGCCCAGGCGCGCCCCGAGCTCGACGCGCCGGCGCTCAAGGCCGCGCTCGTGGGGACCGCGCAGCCCAACGGGCTCCTGGATCTGGGGGCGGCGTCGGCCGTCGAGGTGGTTGCCGATCCGGCGACGCTCTCCCTTGGGCACGCGACGCGCGCCGGGTGGTCCGGAACGGCGAAGTTCGTCGTCCGCAACCTTTCCCGGCGGCGTCTCAAGGTCAACATCTCGGTCGGCCGCCAGGGCGACGTCGGGGGTCTCGCGGTGGCCGTGTCGCCCTCGAGGGTCACGCTCATGCCCGGGGACGAGGAAGAAGTGTTCGTGGCCGGTCGGCTTGCGTATACGCCGCCCGGGGCTCGCGCGGCCAGCGCGAGCATCGAGCTTCGCGCCGGGGGAGGGGCGCCCGTCCGCGTTCCGTGGACGGTGACGCTGGGCCCGCCGGAGCGAGGGTTGCTTGGCAACGTGCGGCTCTCTACGCGCAGCTTTCGTCCCTCCGACTCGGCTCCGGTGCTCCTCGAACTGCGTGCAGGCCGGGTCCTCCAGCGCGGCGGCGTCAGCGAGGTGCTGCCGGTTTCCCACCTCGACCTCGAGCTCTGGAAGGGGAACGAGCGCATGGGCCGCCTAGCTCGTCTGCGCAACCTACTTCCCGGCCGATACACCTTCGGACTCACGGGAAGAGGCCCCCTCGGGCGGCAACTCAGGCCGGGCCAATACAGCCTGCACCTCCTCGCATATCCACCTGGAGATGACCCTCCTAGCAGGCAAAACGTGCTGTTCACCGTCCGCTAGGCCTAGACAAGCGTCGTATACTCCGGCCGTCCGTGACCATCGTCGCTGCGCCGACCTCTCACCTCCGCGAAAACCCCTTCGAGCTGGCTCAGGAGCAGCTGCGCAAGGTCGCGGACGTCTTCAAGATCGACCCCAACCTCGTCCGCGTCCTCGAGCGCTGCAAGAAGGCGGTTGTCGTTTCGGTCCCGTTCTCCAGGGACGACGGCACGATCGAGGTCTTCGAGGGCTATCGCGTCACGCACAACATCGCCCGTGGTCCGTCGAAAGGCGGCATCCGGTACCACCCCGACGTCACCCTGGACGAGGTGAAGTCCCTCGCGATGTGGATGACGTGGAAGTGTGCGCTGATGGGGATCCCGTTCGGCGGCGCGAAGGGCGGCGTCGTCTGTAATCCGAAGCAGCTGTCGCAGAGCGAGCTCGAGCGCATGACGCGCCGCTACACGTCCGAAATCGTCAACGAGATCGGCCCGGAGAAGGACATCCCGGCCCCCGATGTCGGCACCGATCCGCGGGTGATGGCGTGGATCTTCGACACCTACTCGATGAACAAGGGCCATTCGGTGCTCGGCGTCGTCACCGGCAAGCCGCTCAATCTCGGCGGCTCCCTCGGCCGGCTGGAGGCGACAGCGCGCGGTGCGCACTACTGCATCCGCGAGGCTGTAGCGAAGCAGGATCGCTCTCTCGAGGGGCTGAAGGTCGCCGTCCAGGGCTTCGGGAACGTCGGCAGCTACCTCGCGAAGTTCGTCGCCGAGGACGGCGCCGCGATCGTCGCGCTCTCGGACTCGACGGGCGGCATCTACAACCCCAACGGGATCGACGTGGCGCTCGCGCTTGCCCACAAGCAGGAGACGGGAGCGCTCGACGGCCTCAAGGACACGGAGCCGGTGACGAACGACGAGCTCCTGCTCCTCGACTGCGACATCCTGGCCCCCTGCGCACTGGAGCAGGTGATCACCTCCGACAATGCGGACAAGGTCAAGGCAAAGCTGATCTGCGAAGGCGCGAACGGGCCGACGACGCCGACAGCGGACGAGATCCTCGAAGACCGCGGCGTGCTTGTCCTGCCAGACGTGCTCGCCAATGCCGGTGGCGTCGTCGTCTCGTACTTCGAGTGGGTGCAGGGACTCCAGGAGTACTTCTGGAAAGAGCACGAGGTGAACGCGCGGCTGAACGACATCACGTCACGCGCGTTCCACGAGACGTGGGCCACATACGAGGCGAAGTCGACGACGATGCGGATCGCCGCCTACGGCCTCGCGGTTGGGCGGGTCGCGGAGGCAACGATGACCCGCGGGCTCTACCCGTAACCCGCGTCGTCTTCTACCACGCGGCCGGGTGCCACCTCTGCGCGGCTGCGCAGCGCGTGCTCGCTGCGGTGCGTGCCGAGCAGGCGTTCGAGCTCGAGGAGATCGACATCACCGGCGACGCGGAGCTGGAGGCTCGCTACCGAGAGTGGCTGCCGGTCGTCGAGATCGACGGCAAACGTGCCTTCACGTACTTCGTGCAACCCGAAGCGCTGCGGCGAAAGCTCGCACAAACCCCCACTTCCGAAGGGACTTTGTGACTGCCCTTCGCAAGCACTGACGCCGACTGGCACAATCCTTGTGTGGTGTTACAAACTCCGCCGGAGACTGACCGCGTGACAGCGGTTCCCGACCGCCTGACAGTCGGGGTGGCGGCCAGGCTCAGCCGGTATCTGCAGGTTCTTACCCAGGCGCGGAAGATGGGCAAGGAGCGCATCTCCTCCCAGGAGATGTCGGACTACACGAACATCAACGCGACCCAGATCCGGCGCGATCTGTCGACCTTCGGCAAGTTCGGCAAGCGCGGCGTCGGCTACAGCGTCGACGGGCTCCTCGGCGAGATCCGGCGGATCCTCCGCACGCAGGGTCAGCACAACATCGCCCTCGTCGGTGCCGGGCGGCTCGGGGAGGCGATCGCGAGCTCGCCAATCTTCGCCGAGCACGGGATCAACATCGCCTCGATCTTCGACACAGATCCCGAGAAGGTGGGCCGCCGTGTGGGCAACGTCGAGGTGGAGCAGTACTCGGGGCTTCACGAGGCGGTTCGTGAGAAGAACATCGTCGTCGGGGTGCTTGCCGTCCCGGGCGAGAACGCCCAGTCCGCCGCGGACGATCTGGTCGACGCCGGCGTCCGGATCATCTTCAACTACTCGGAGGCGCTCCTCGACGTTCCCAGCGACGTCGCAGTCCACACGAGCAACCCGGCGGTCGAGCTCCTCTACGCGCTCTACTTCCACCTGACCTGACCGCTGCGGCCGGGACGAGTGTCAGACACTCGTCGTGGCTCGAAGGTACGAGCGTCGAATTTCGGCCTGGCCTTAACGTTCGGCCGGGTTGTCCCGGCGAGTGCGCAGAGCCGCGGAGGACCGGTGGTCGTGGGCCAATGTCGCAGGCCGCCTGCTCGAGCCGTTCCAATAACCTTCTCCGCCCATGGCGGACGAGCAGCATCTGAGCCCGGACGAACAGCTTCGCACTGCGCGCGAGGCCTACGAGTCCGCGCAGGACTTCACGGTCGCGGTGGAGGAGGAGTTCGCCATCCTCGATCCCGAGACGCTCGCGCTCACCAACCGATTCGAGGAGCTACAGGCCGCCGCGAAGGGAACCGAGCTCGAAGACCACCTCGTGGGCGAGTTGATCGCATCGGAAGTAGAGGTCCGAACCGGACGCTGCGAGGGCTTCGCGGAGGCTGCCGTCCGCATGGGCGAGCGCCGGGAGCAGCTGACTGCGCTCGCCGACCAGCTCGGCGTCCTCCTTGGCGCCACCGGGACGCATCCCTGGAGCCCGTGGCAGGAGCAGCGCATCATCGACACCCCGCACTACCGGCGAAACGACGAAATCCTCCGCTGGGTCGTCTGGCGCAACAACTCGTTCGGCCTCCATGTCCACGTCGCGGTCAACGGGCCCGACCGCGCGGTGCGCACCTGCGACCATCTGCGCCACTTGCTCCCGGAGCTGCTCGCCTTGTCGGCGAGCTCGCCGTTCCTCGAAAACGTCTTCACGCACCTCCACTCGGTGCGGACGGAGATCTTCACCAAGCTCTTCCCGCGGTGCGGGATTCCGGATGCCTACGGGAGCTGGGACGAATTCGAGCGGTACGTGCGCCTGCTCTACCGTACGGGCTCGATCACGGAACACACCCAGATGTGGTGGAGCGTTCGACCACACCTCGCGTTCCCGACGGTCGAGATCCGGATCTCCGACGCACAGCCGGACCTCGGAGAGGCACGGTCGCTCGCCGCGCTCTCGTACGCCCTCGCCGCGCGGACGACCCGCGCCCTCGACGAGGGCGAGCCCTTGCCGCTGCCGCCGCATCGCCTGATCGAGGAGAACTTCTGGCGTGCGATCCGCTGGGGCCTCGTCGGCGACTTCATCGACCTCGAGACCGGCGAGCTGGTCAACAAGAGGAAGCGCATCGAGCAGCTGATCGAGTGGGTGCAGCCGGTCGCGGACGACATCGGCGCGACGCCGTTCCTCGCCGTCCCGGCCGCAAACGCCGCCGAGCGCCAGATCGCGCGCTATGAAGAGGGCGCGACGCTGGAGGAGATCTACGCCGAACAGGTCCGGCCCAAGGAGCAGGTTGAGCTCTAGCCCGGAGCAGCCCAGCGCCGACGAGCTGCTCGAAGCGGTGAGGCAGATGAAGGTCTCGGACCTCCTGCTTTCGACAATGGCAACGCTGGCGCAGCTCGGCTTCGCCAAGCTTGACGAGTCGACGCGGGATCTCGAGCAGGCACGACTCGCGATCGAGGCGATGAAGGCGCTGCTCGGCCCGCTCGAGGG
>DASSXA010000239.1:0-5428 GCA_035704315.1 Gaiellaceae bacterium | reverse complement strand
CTCTCGCAGCTTGCGGAGCTTGCGGTTCTTCCGGGTCACGAGCGACTGCTTCATCACCGTCAGCTCCAGGTAGAGGTCCTGTTCGGGTAGGTAGAAGTCCGGCGTGAATGCCTCGACGATCCGGCCGTCGGCATCCTCCTCTAGCACGAACGTGCGCGGCTCATAGGCCCACGGGATCCCGTAGTAGTCGAACAGCTTCGCGCACTCGAGCTCGACATCATTGGCGAAGCGAGGCTCGCCCTCGCCCTGATATGCCTGGAAATCGGGGACTTTTTGGGACAACCACAGAGAGAGTAGCAACGGCTTCGGACGCGCCCGAGAGCCCGAGCCACTGCCCGGTGATCCCTACACTTCGATCATGGCGGGCGAGAACGGCGCGTTCACGATCGCGCACCTCTCGGACATCCACTGTGGCGATCCCGGGTTCGTGCCGAGCCTGATGGAACGCGCGATCTCGGAGATCAACGACCTCGAGCCGGACCTCGTCATCTGCTCAGGCGATCTGACCACGTTCGGCTTCAAGCAGGAGTATCTGCAGGCGCGCGAGTACCTCGACATGCTCGTTTGCCGGCGCCTAGTGGTGATCCCGGGCAACCACGACTCGCGCAACGTCGGCTACATGCACTTCGAGGCACTTTTCGGCGAGCGGCAGCAGGTCATGCATGTCGACGGCGTCACGGTCGTCGCTGTCGACTCGAGCGAGCCCGATCTCGATCACGGCCAGATCGGACGCGGCCGGTATTCCTGGATCGAGGAGCAGTTCTCGGCGCCCGCCGACTTCCGCATCTTCGTCCTGCACCACCACTTGCTTCCGGTTCCGGGGACAGGCCGCGAGCGCAACATCGTCTATGACGCCGGCGATGTGATCGAGTGCCTCCAGCGCGCGGGCGTCGACCTGGTGCTGTCCGGGCACAAGCACGTGCCCTATGCGTGGAAGCTGGAGGAGATGTTCGTGGTCAACACCGGAACGGTGTCGTCCCTCCGGCTTCGCGGCAACACGAGGCCCTGTTACAACGTCGTCGAAGTCACCGGGAACCACGTCGACGTCTGGCGCAAGTACCCGTTTCACGGGCAGGAACGCATCATCCAGTTCTCGCTGGAGACGCGCGCCTTCGAGAAGTACACGGGGAAGATCGAGACAGAGGTGACGACTCGATGAGTCGCGCGCTCGCTCTCATCGACGGCGAGCACTACGCGCCGGTCGTGCGCGACGCGCTGCGGGAGCTGCCCCACGAGGTGGTCGGCGCCCTGTTCGTCGGAGGGGTGGAGAAGCTGCGCGGAGGCGACGAGTACGGTGTCCCCGTCGTCCACGACCTCGAAGAGGCGCTCGGGCGCTTCGAGCCTGACGTCGTCCTCGACCTCTCCGACGAGCCCGTGTTGGGGCCCCGTGAGCGCTTCCGCCTGGCGAGTCGCGTCCTCGCACGGGGTGTCGCCTACGAAGGCGCGGATTTCTCGCTCCGGCCGCCCTTGTTCGAGCCGTTCGGCCTACCCTCGCTGGCGGTAATCGGGACGGGCAAGCGGCTCGGGAAAACGGCGGTCACGGGCTACGCCGCTCAACTGCTTGCCGAGAACCATGACGTTGTCGTCGTCTCGATGGGGCGCGGTGGGCCGCCTGAGCCCCAGGTCGCCGACATTCGGCCGACGGTCGAGGACCTCCTTGCGCTTTCGCGCTCGGGGGCGCACGCCGCATCCGATTACCTGGAGACCGCAGCATTGGCCGGCGTACCGACGATCGGCTGTCGGCGGTGCGGCGGCGGGCTCGCCGGCGCCCCCTGGACGACGAACCTCGCAGCGGGCATGCACAAGGCGCTCGAGCGCGATCCCGAGCTCGTTGTCTTCGATGGCAGCGGGGCTGCGATCCCGCCGGTCGAAGCCAGGGCGCGCATCCTCGTCGCGAGCGCGACGCAGGATAGTGAGCTCGTTACCGGCTATCTCAACGCCTACCGAATCCTGATCTCCGACGTGGTGGTGTTGACGATGGCCGAGGAGGGCACCGATTATCGAGCCATTGCTAACGCCATCCAGGAGCTCAAGGAGATTCCGGTCGTCGCTGCCGTGTTGCGCCCGAGGCCCGTTCGGTCGATCGCCGGGAAACGGGTGGCCTTCTTCACGACCGCTCCTCCGTCGACGACGGAGCTCCTCGAGCGCCACCTCATGGAGGAGCACGGTGCGAGCGACGTGACGATCTCGCACAACCTCGCCGACCGGAGCAAGCTCCGGGCGGATGTCGAGCGCGCCGAAGCCGAGCTCTTCCTCGTCGAGATCAAGGCCGCCGCGATCGACGTGGTGTGCGAGGCTGCAGCGGAACGGGAGCTCGAAGTCGTGTTCGCCGACAACGAGGTCGTGACGCTGGTTGGCCAGCCTGACCTGGACGTGCTCATCCGTGAGCAGGCCGAGGCTGCGATCGCTCCGGCGGCGGGGGCCGTCGCCTGATGCCCGAGCGCCGGTACAGCGATCCGCTTCCGCTCGGAAGCGACGAGCAGCCCTACTCGAAGGGCCTGATGGCGCGCACGCTGATCCGTGCGGGGGTCACGGCCGAGCGGGCGGTGGAGCTTGCCCGCAGGCTCGAACAGGACCTGTCCGAGCGCGGAAAGCACATCGCCGACCTCGAGCGGCTCCACGACCTGGCCGTCGAGGTCCTCGGGGAAGCCGAAGGCGAGCGTGTCATCAGCCACCTGAGCCGCTACCACGCACTGCAGGAGCTCGACATTCCGTTGATCGTCCTGATCGGAGGAGCAACGGGCACCGGCAAGTCGACTGTGGCGACCGAGGTTGCGTACAGGCTCGGGATCACCCGCGTCACGTCGACCGACTTCGTCAGGCAGACGATGCGCGCCCTCTTCACGCCCGAGTTCCTCCCCGCGATCCACATGTCGAGCTTCGATGCCGGCAAGGCGCTGCCGAAGGCCCAGGAAGAGGAGGTCGATCCTCTGCTCCACGGGTTCCTCGAGCAGACGAAGCACGTGCTCGTCGGCGTTCAGGCGGCGATCGACCGCTCGCTCGAGGAGGGCTGGTCGATGGTGCTCGAGGGCGTGCACCTCGTCCCCGGAATGCTCCCTCGCTCGATCGAAGGCGCGCTCGTCGTCGAGTGCATCGTTGCGATCGAGAACGAACAGGCACACGCGGGCCACTTCTGGATCAGGGACATGTCCTCGAACGGGGTGAGACCGCTGGACAAGTACCTGGAGCGAATCGGGGACATCCGCTACCTCCAGGACTTCATCGTCGAACGTGCCGGCGTGGAGCAGGTGCCCGTGATCGAGAACAGCGACCGGGAGAAGGCGATCGCCGGGGTGATGGAGCTCGTCCTGACGGCCGCGGACAACATGTGGGAGGTGCGCGTGTGAGCAAGGTGGTTCCCGAGGCCGAGCGGGTCGAGTCGGAGCGAGGCGTGGCCCGCGCCTGCATCTGCGAGAGCTATGCGCGGACGACCGAACGCGCGGCGCTCGCCAGCGCGCGCTGGCTGGGGCGCGCCGATGAGATCGCAGCGCTCGACGCGGCCGCATCGGGCATGTACGAGGAGCTCGAGCTCCTGCCGATCGACGGCCGGATCGTGATCGGGGCGGCGGGGGAGCTGGAGGTACTGCAGGCCGGCGACCGGATCGGGAAAGGGGGAGAGACGGTCGACCTCGCGCTCGATCCGCTCGAAGGCAGCGGCATCGTGGCCCGGGGCGGGAGCGGGGCGATGTCGATGATCGCCGTCGGCGAGCCGGGCTCCCTCCAGACGCTTCCCGACATGTACATGCGGAAGATGGCCGTTGGGCCAGTCGCGCGAGGGAAGATCGATCTCCGCCGCCCGGTGGCCGAGAACATCCAGGCAATCGCCGAGGCCTTCGGCCGGCGAGTCGGGGACATTACGACGATCGTCCTCGATCGCACACGCCACCACGATCTCATCGAGGAGATCCGTGCCGCGGGCGCCCGCATCAAGCTGATCCAGGACGGCGACGTGACGGCTTCGGTGTCCGCGGCGATCCGGGGAACGAACGACCACCTCGCGATCGGCATCGGGGGCACGCGGCAGGCCGTGCTGGCGGCGGCTGCCCTGCGCTGTCTGGGTGGCGACCTGCAGGCCCAGCTCTGGCCCGTTTCGCGGCGCGAGATCGACGAGGCGCAGGAGCAGGGAATCGAGGATGTCGAACGGATCTTCACGACGGACGACCTCGCGCCGAGGGAGGCGATCGTCGCTGCAACGGGCGTCTCAAACAGCGATCTGCTCCGCGGCGTCCGGTTCCGCGCCGACAGCGCCTGGACACACACGCTCGTCATGTGCATGCGCTGCAACTGGGTGCGCTTCGTCGAAGGCATCCACTTCTTCCAGCGTGAGCGGCGGGAGGAGGTTCGGCTACCCGGCTTCTGAGGCGCCGACTTGGCGGCGCCGACCAGGAAAGGCCGTACCGGGTTTGCGGGTTCGGCCGTGCAAGGCGCCGACTTGGCGGCGCCGACCAGGAAAGGCCGTACCGGCTTTGCCGGTTCGGCCGTTGAAGCTAGGCTGCTCGAGATGCCGTCGCGGGATGATGTTATGGAGGCACTGCGCCAGGTCGAGGATCCCGAACTGGGGATGGACATCGTCGACCTCGGGCTCATGTACGACGTGAAAGTCGACGGCCCGAAGGTGCACGTCCTTTTCACGCTGACCTCGATGGGGTGCCCGGTTGGCCCGATGATCGAGCAGCAGATCCAAGAGGTCACCTACGCGCTGCCCGGTGTCGAGGAGGTCGAGGCCGAGCTGACCTGGGATCCACCCTGGTCGCCGGAGAAGATGTCCGACGACGCCAAGTTCATTCTCGGCTTTGGCTAGAAGCGGCTCGAAGCCGCTGATCGGGATCACTGCCTACGACGAGCCGGTCGCCTGGGGCGCCTGGAACGTCGACGCTGTGCTCGTGCCGTCGTCGTACGTGCGCGCCGTCGAGCGCGCGGGCGGCCGAGCGCTGATCGTGCCTCCCACCCATGTCGGTCTCGACGAGACGCTCGCTGCGGTACACGGCTTGGTCTTCTCGGGCGGCGGGGACGTCGACCCGGAGATGTACGGCGCCGAAGCTCACGAGGAAACCCAAGGCGTGGATCCGAGGCGCGACGAGGCCGAGCTGGCACTCGTTAGGGCGGCGCTCGAACGTGACATGCCGGTGCTCGCCGTTTGCCGCGGCAGCCAGGTCTTGAACGTCGCGCTCGGCGGAGACCTCGTCCAGTACCTCCCCGAGGTCGTCGGACACGACCGGCATCGGCACACTCCGGGCGAGTTCGCCGATCACGACGTCCGCCTCGAGCCGGCCTCGCGCATCGGCGCGATCCTCGGCGACGGCGCCCCGGTAAACTCACATCACCATCAGGCGTTCGGTCGACTCGCCGGCCGACTCCGCGAGGCGGCGTGGGCCGACGACGGACCATCGAGGCGATCGAAGACCCGTCGCACCGGTTCGCGCTCGGC
>DASSXA010000122.1:0-2099 GCA_035704315.1 Gaiellaceae bacterium | reverse complement strand
AGCTCCTCCTGGCCGAGCAGCTCGCGCAGCAGGTCGCGGTCGAGCGACAGCGCCTGAGCCCGCCGCTCCGCGGGTGGCGTGTCGTCCTCGTACATGTACGTCGCGATGTAGTCGAAGAGCAGCGAGGCCGAATAGGGCGAGGCCGAGGACGATTCCACGTCGACGAGGTCGACCTCGCGCGTTTTCAGTCCCTGCAGCAGCTGCTTCAGCGCCGGAAGGTCGAAGACGTCCTGAAGGCACTCGCGGAACGTCTCCAGCATCACCGGGAATGAGCCGTACTTTCGAGCCACCTGGAGCAGGCTCTGTGCCTTCAGACGCTGCTGCCAGAGCGGCGTCCGCTCGCCGGGCCGCCTGCGCGGGATCAAAAGCGCACGCGCGGCGTTCTCCCGGAAGCGAGAACCGAAGAGCGCCGTTCCCGCCAGCTCGCCCATGATCAGGTCATCGAGCTCGTCGGGCTCGAGCACGAGCTGCTCAGTCGGCGGCGGCGAGTCGGAGTCGGGGAAGTGGAACGCGATGCCGTCGTCCGACCAGAGCACGGACGCGTCCACGCCGAGCGACTCCCGCAGTCGCGCCGATGCGGCGAGCCCCCACGGAGCGTGGACTCGGGCTCCGAACGGGGTCAGGACACAGACGCGCCAGTCGCCGATCTCGTCGCGGAACCGCTCGACCACGATCGTCAGGTCCGAGGGGACCGCCCCGGTCGCCGCCTCCTGCTCGCGGATGAACGTGATCAGGTTGCGGGCGGCCAGCTCGTCGAGCGAGTAGTCCGTCGCAAGCCGCTCGAGCGCCTTTTCATCCGACAGCGCCGCCAGCTCCCGCGACGCCTTGCCGATCGACGCGCCCAGCTCGTACGGCCGCCCCGGGCCCTCGCCCTTCCAGAACGGGATCGCGCCGGGAACACCCGGCGCCGGCGAGACGAGCACGCGATCGCGCGTGATCTCCTCGATCCGCCACGTCGACGCGCCGAGCATGAACGTCTGCCCCGCGCGGGCCTCGTAGACCATCTCCTCGTCCAGCTCGCCGACCCGGCCCCCGCCGTCGACGAGGTGGACCCCGAAGAGCCCTCGGTCGGGGATGGTCCCTGCGTTGGTGACAGCCAAGCGGCCGGCTCCGGAGCGGCCCCGAATCGTGCCCGCCGTGCGGTCCCAGACGATCCGCGGCCGCAGCTCGGCGAACTCGTCGGACGGGTAGCGCCCGGCCAGCATGTCGAGCACGTTCTCGAGCTGGACGCGCGAGAGCTCGGCGAACGGGTAAGCACGCCGGACGAGCGTATGGAGGTCCTCCACCGAGATCTCTTCCTGCGACGCGATTCCGACGATCTGCTGTGCGAGGACGTCGAGCGGGTTGCGCGGGATCTGGGTCTCCTCGATCGCGCCCTCCTTCATCTTCTTGACGACCACCGCGGACTCGAGCAGGTCGGCGCGGAACTTCGGGAAGACGCGGCCACGCGAGACGGATGCCAGGTCGTGGCCGGCGCGGCCCACGCGCTGGAGACCCCGAGCGACGGACTTCGGCGACTCGACCTGGATGACGAGATCCACCGCCCCCATGTCGATCCCGAGCTCGAGCGACGAGGTGGCAACGAGGCAGGGGATCTGACCGAGCTTCAGGAGCTCCTCCACCTCGAGCCGCTGCTCCCGGGCGAGCGAACCGTGGTGCGCACGCGCGATTTCCTTCTCCGTCAGCTCGTTGAGCCTCAGCGCCAGGCGCTCCGCCAGTCGGCGGTTGTTGACGAACACGATCGTCGAGCGATGCTGCTCGACGAGCTCGACGATCTTCGGGTAGATCGAGGGCCAGATCGATTGGCTCGGGGCTTCACTCCCCGTGCCCAGGATGTCCGTGATCTCCGCGTTCACGCCTGGCTCGCGCATGTCCTCGAGCGGCACGACGACCTTGAGATCGAGCTCCTTCGAGCGGCCGGCGTCGACGAGCTCGATGGGGCGGCCGCCGGAGACGAACTTCCCGATCTCCTCCAGCGGGCGCTGCGTCGCGGAGAGGCCGATGCGCTGGAAGGGCTCGCCGGTGAGGCGCTCGAGGCGCTCGACCGTTACGGCGAGGTGCGCGCCCCGCTTGGTTCCCGCCACCGCGTGCACCTCGTC
>DASSXA010000097.1:0-2693 GCA_035704315.1 Gaiellaceae bacterium | reverse complement strand
GCGCGTAGACGTCGGCGACGAGCCGCGACAGCGATAGTACGGCGGCCTTCGTCACCGAGTAGTTCGGCATCGACGTCGAGGGACGCTTGCCCGACGAGGACGCGAGGTTGACGATCGCGCCCCGACGCCGCTCTCGCATTGCCGGCAGCACGGCCCGGATCGTCCGCACGTAACTCATCACGTTCAGCTGCCAGAGCTCGTCCCACTGATCGTCGGAGAGCTCGTCGAAGCTCGTCTGGTAGGCAAGGCCGACGTTGTTGACGAGTACGTCCGGCGGCCCGAGCGTGGCCGTCGTCTCCGCGATGAGCGCGCCAGGGCCCGACGGGTCGGCGAAATCGCAGACCACGCCGAGCGCGGCCCCGAGCTCGTCTTTGACTTGCTGCACACGCTCGACGCTCCGGCCGGTGACCACGACGCGTGCTTGCTCCTCGCAGAGCAGCTTCGCAGTCTCACGGCCGATCCCGCCGGTCGAGCCGGTCACGACGCAGACGCGGTCGCGCAGGCCCAGTTCCATGGCCGGTTAGCGTATCGCCGGTGACAACGATCCTCCTAGCTCGTCACGGCGAGAGCGACTGGAACCGCGCGAAGCGCTGGCAAGGATTTGCCGACCGGCCCCTCACCGCCCTCGGCCGCGAGCAGGCAGTCGCGCTCGCCGATCGCCTGCGCAATACCGAGCTGGACGCGGTGTACTCAAGCGATCTTCAACGGGCGCGCGAGACGGCCGAGATCGTTGCGCGCAGCAAGGAGCTTGGCGTCGAGGTCGTTCGCGACCTTCGGGAGGTGGACGTCGGCTCATGGTCGGGCCTGACTCACGCCGAAGCCGAGGCGCGCTTCCCGGATGGCTACGCACGTTGGCTGCAGGGAGGCGAAGGCTGGGACGACGGCGAGACGTACGCGGAGATGAGCCGGCGCGTTACCGGCGCGATCCTCCGAATCGCCGAACAGGACGACAACGGCCGAGTGCTCGTCGTCGCCCACGGCGGGTCGATCAGGGCCGTACACGCCGCCGCGCTCGGCCTCGACGTACACAGCTACCGCCGAATCCAACGGGTCGAGCCCAACGCCACACTCTCGGCGGTCTGTGTCGAGGAAGGCCGCCTTACTGAGCTCTGTCAGACCGCAGAGCTCGACGAGTTCCTGATCGCCGAGCAGCAGCGGCGCCGCGACGCGGCAGTACGGCCCGCAACGCCGGCGGGCTGAGAGCCGCGAACTACACTCCGCGAGGTGGAGGACTACACCAGCAAGTACAAGGGTGAGCAGGTCGAAGTCGCGCTCTTCGGGGGCGATTACCAGGACGGCGTGCTGACTGCCTACTGCGCGGTGGACGACGTTCCGCACATCGAGCTGAACGGCCACATCCTCATCCCGCTCCAGAACATCGCCTCCCTGCACTGCACCAGCCGCTGCGACGCGCCTGAGCCGGACTGGCCGCCTCGGGGCTTCGCCGACGACGAGCGGGAAGAAGACAGCTAGCCGCGCTGCCGGTGGCGGCCGCCGTCAACGTCCTCAAGATCTGGTTGCTGCTCGCCGGCTTCTGCGCGTTGCTCGGCGGCATCGGATGGCTCCTCGGTGGATACCGCCTCCTCTCGATCTTCGTCTTCTGTGGCCTCCTTGCAGGCGCCGCGACCTACTGGTACGCCGACCGAATGGTCCTCGGGCTTGTCGGCGCGCGCCCCCTGGCCCAGGCCGAGGCGCCCGTGCTGGTTTCAGCCGTAGAGCGGCTCGCCGCCCGCGCCAATGTCCCCATGCCCCGGCTCCATCTCATCTCCGATGGATACCCGCGGGCGCTGTCCACGGGCCACGGGGGACGTGGGCAGACGATCGTCGTCAGCACCGGACTCCTCGGAGCGCTGCCTCCGGCAGAGCTCGACGGCGTCCTCGCCCACGAGCTCGCGCACGCGGCTCGGCGAGACGTGCTCGTCCAGACCATCGCCGTCGTCTTCGCGTCGACGCTGCTCGAGCTCAGCCGCGTCGGAGGATGGTTCCAACGTGCGCTTCTCTTTGTGTTCGGCCCGGTCGCCTCCGCGGTCGTTCATGCGCTCCTGTCGCCGGCCCGTGAGTTCGCCGCGGACAGGCGCGCGGCCGAGCTCTGCGACTCGCCGCACGGGCTCGCGGATGCCCTTGCCCGCCTCGAACAGGCCGGCGAGCTCGTGTCGTTTGTCGGCAACCCCGCAACCGAGCCTCTTCACATCGTCAACCCCTTCGAGGAGAGGAGCCTCGCCGCGCTCTTCCTCACTCATCCGCCCGTCGAGGAGCGCGTGCGGCGCCTGCGCGAGCTCGATCCAGAGTGGCCGGAGAGCCTGCGCGCCGCGTGAGGACCAAAAAGAAAGGGCCCACAAGGGGCCCTTAAAAATTCGGCGGCGACCTACTCTCCCGGGAGGTTGCCCTCCGAGTACCATCGGCGCTGGCGGGCTTAACTTCTCTGTTCGGAATGGGAAGAGGTGTACCCCCGTCGCTATGACCGCCGAAAACCGGTGAGTCCGGTGCCAGACTTCAGTCTGGCTCCGGCGCTCAATCTTTTTCAATGCAGGCCGCCTCATTGAGTGGGCACCCACCTTCAAAACTCCATAGCGGCATCGGCTCGTGTTCAAAATCAAGACCTCGGGCAATTAGTACGAGTCCGCTTCACGCATTGCTGCGCTTCCACGGCCCGCCTATCAACGTGGTGGTCTCCCACGGCCCTTACTCCCTCG
>DASSXA010000399.1:0-2565 GCA_035704315.1 Gaiellaceae bacterium | reverse complement strand
TGCATCCTCGGCGACAACGGGGCGGGCAAGTCGACCTTCATCAAGATCCTCTCCGGCGTCCACCAGCAGGACGAGGGCCGGGTCTTGGTCGACGGTGAGGAAGTTCGCTTCGCATCACCCCGGGACGCGCGCGCCCGAGGGATCGCCACCGTCTACCAGGATCTCGCGATGGTGCCGCTGATGTCGATCTGGCGGAACTTCTTCCTCGGTGCCGAGCCCCGCAAGGGCGTCCCGCCGCTGCAGTGGTTCGATGCCCCGAAGGCGAAGCGGATCGTCCGGACCGAGCTCAACGAGATGGGGATCGACATCCGCGATCCCGACCAGCCGGTGGGAACGCTGTCCGGCGGTGAGCGACAATCGGTGGCGATCGCGCGCGCCGTCTATTTCGGGGCGCGGGTGCTCATCCTCGACGAGCCGACCTCTGCCCTCGGTGTCAAGCAGGCCGGGGTGGTCCTGAAGTACGTCCTCCAGGCACGCGAACGCGGCGTCGCAGTCATCTTCATCACGCACAACCCGCATCACGCATATCCGGTCGGCGATCGCTTCGTGATTCTCAACCGCGGCCAGAGCCTCGGCACGTACGACAAGCGGGACATCGACCGGCAGGAGCTCGTGCGCCTGATGGCGGGCGGGCGCGAGCTGGCCGAGCTCGAGCACGAGCTCGAAGCCATTCGGACCGAGGTCGGATGAAGCTCACAGCGGCGCAGGCGCTCGTCCGCTTCCTGGCCGCCCAGCACGTCGAACGGGACGGCATCGAGCACCAGTTCTTCGGAGGCTGCTTCGGGATCTTCGGCCACGGCAACGTCGCCGGAATCGGTGAGGCTCTCTACGAGAGCCCCGAGCTACTGACCTACTACCAGGCGCGCAACGAGCAGGCGATGGTGCACGCGGCGTCGGGCTACGCGCGCATGAAGAACCGGCTCGGGACGCTCGCGTGCACGACCTCCATCGGGCCCGGAGCGACGAACCTCGTCACCGGTGCCGCGCTCGCGACGGTGAACCGGCTTCCCGTGCTGCTGATTCCGGGCGATGTCTTCGCGTCCCGTCGGCCCGATCCGGTGCTGCAGCAGCTCGAGGTGCCGTGGCGCGGAGACGTCTCGGTCAACGACTCGCTGCAGCCCGTCTCCCGCTACTTCGACCGGATCGAGCGGCCCGAGCAGCTCATCCCCGCCGCGCTCCAGGCGACGCGGGTGCTCGTCGACCAGGCCGAGACCGGCGCAGTGACGCTGGCCTTCCCACAGGACGTCCAGGCGGAGGCCTTCGAGTTCCCGGACGAATTCCTCGAGCGCCGGGTCTGGCACGTCCCGCGGACGCTGCCGGACGCGGACACGTTGGCGGCAGCAGCAGCGGCGATTCGAGAGGCGCGGCGCCCGTTGCTCGTCGCCGGAGGCGGGGTGATCTACTCCGAGGCGACGGACGCACTGCGGCGGCTCTCTGAAGCGTCGGGGATCCCGGTCGGAGAGACCCAGGCCGGCAAGGGATCGCTTCCGTACGACCATCCGGCTGCGCTCGGGGCCCTCGGCGTCACCGGCACCTTCGCGGCCAACCGCCTCGCCGCCGAGGCAGATGTCGTGATCGGGGTCGGGACGCGCTGGACGGATTTCACGACCGCTTCGAAGACAGCCTTCGCCGGCGATCCCCGCTTCGTGAACGTCAACGTCGCGGGTTTCGACGCTGCGAAGCTGGGGGCGCTGTCGCTCGTCGGCGACGCGCGAGTCACCCTCGACCGGCTGACCGAGCTGCTCAACGGCCACACGGTCGACCCCGGCTACCGCGAAGAGGCGGAGCGGTTGAACCGCGAATGGGATGTCGAGGTGTCGCGGCTCTACGACCTGGGGCACGCCCCGCTGCCTGCGCAGAGCGAGGTGATCGGCGCCGTCAATGCTGCGTCGGAGCCGACGGACGTCGTGGTGTGCGCCGCAGGAGCAATGCCGGGCGACCTGCACAAGCTCTGGCGCACGCGGGATCCCAAGGGCTACCACGTCGAGTACGGGTACTCCTGCATGGGCTACGAGATCGCCGGCGGCCTCGGGGTGAAGATGGCGGCGCCTGAACGCGAGGTCTACGTGCTGGTGGGCGACGGCTCGTACCTGATGCTCTCCAGCGAGATCGTCACCTCGATCCAGGAGGGCCTGAAGCTGACGATCGTCCTCGTCGACAACCACGGCTTCAACTCGATCGGGGCGCTGTCGCGGTCGCTCGGCACGGACGGCTTCGGCACGCAGTACCGCTCCCGCCGGAACGGCTCGCTCGGGGTCGACAGCGAGACGTCACCCGCGCCGGTCTTGCCGGTCGACCTCGCGGCGAATGCCGAGTCACTGGGGGCGCGGGTGATCAGGTGCGGGACGGTCGACGAGCTGCGCGCCGGGCTCGAGGAGGCGAAGCAGTCCGAGTCGACGGTCGTACTGGCCGTAGAGGTCGACCGGTACGAGGGCGTGCCGAGCTACGAGAGCTGGTGGGACGTGCCAGTCGCGGAGGTGTCCGAGGTGGACAGCGTCCGCGCTGCCCGCAAAGCGTACGAGGAGGCCCGGAAGCGCGAGCGAACGCCGCTGTGATCGAGGCGGC
>DASSXA010000387.1:0-10822 GCA_035704315.1 Gaiellaceae bacterium | reverse complement strand
TCTTGGCAGCCGGCGCAGGCTTGGCGTGCGCCGCGGGCTGCGGGTTCGGGTTCGCGGGCTTCGACTTTTGCGGGAGGTGTGCCGGACGCGGCGGTTTCGTCCGCCTAGGCCGGTTGAGCCCGACCTTCTTGCCTGTGTCGGGGCGCGTCCGAGCCGGTGGAGCGGCAACCGGCTTTGCTGCGGCGCGTGTCGGCGGGCGGGTCTTGACGACCTGCCGCGTCTTCCCCCTTTTGCGGTGGAGCCCTGGGGCGACCGTCTTGGCGCTCCGAGGAGCCTTCGTCTGGTGTGCCTTCTGTTGAGTGTGCGCGACCGCCGGGACTCCGCCGACGCGTCGGACGGTGCGGACGCGCGCCCGGACGGGGCCGATGCGCGCCGGGACGGCGCTCCCGACCAGTCGGACGGGAAGCGTCCGGGCAACGAGGGGAGCGGACGCCACGACCTGTGCGCGCTCGACGTTCGCCGCCCGCGGGGGAGGACCGGTCGCGACGCTATAGCCGACGCCGCCGGCGACCGACGCCGCTGCGGCGACCGCGGCCGCCTTTGCAACGAACCCCGCCGCCACTCCTCCGCCGACGGCCGCCGAGCCACCAGCCGCCGCGCCTCCGACGCCGAGGCCGGCAGCAGCCGCCTGCTCGCTGCGGAAGAGGAAGAGCGACGCAGGAACCGGCATCAGCGGCAGCCCGTCAAGCAGCGACCGCTGGCGCTTCTGCACGTTGACGAACCGAGCGCAAGGCGGGCATTCGCGCAGATGCTTCTTCAGGCGCCGGGCCTCGCGGCGCGACAGGCGTCCGTCCAGACGGCGCGACGCGGCCTGCTCGGCCTCGGCGCACGTCAGGGCCTCCTCGAAATGCTCCGCGAGGGACCGACGAGCCCGGAAGATCAGAGACTCGAGCGCGCTCTGGGTCACGCCGAGGATCTGTGCCATCTCGGCGTAGGAGCGGCCCTCGAACTCCCGCATGACGAGCGCCGACCGCTGCGCCGGAGGTAGATGCTGGAGCGCGCGGAGGACATCGGCAAGGCTCGGCTCCGTGCGCTCGGGCTCAGGCTGCTCGAGTCGCTCGTCGAGCTCGACCTCGAGCGCTCTGGACTGACCGTTCCGCAAGTGCCGACGCACCTCGTTGTGCGCGATCGTCAGCAGCCAGTTCTCGGTCTTCCGCGGCTTCGTGCCCTGGGCGATTGCGCTGTACGCCTTCAGGAACGTCTGCTGGGCGACGTCCTCGGCGTCTGCCCGGTTGCCGAGCACCGCGAAGGCGTAGCGGTAGACGGAAGCAGCGTGCTGACGGTACAGCCGATCGAAGTCGGCTGTCCTCGTCGCACGGAAGAGAGCTGACATCACCGGCAACTATGCGTGCAGGAACGGTCGTCTGGGGCGCGCTAACGGAAACTTTACGAGCGCTGCGCGCAGGTTTTGCGCGCCGGGCGGGTCTACCACTACGGAACTGCGGTACCCACCTCCCGAAGCAAGCCACTGAAGGAGCAACATGAAAGCTGTTCTCGCACTTCTTCTCGCAGCGGTCGCCGTGACGGCATCGGCGGCGTTCGCCGCGCAGGGTGATCAGGGCAAGAGCCCTGCTCAGGTCTGTAAAACGGAGCTCGCGACGCTAGGTGCAGCGAACTTCAAGTCGCTGTACTCGCCGGGCGGCTCAGGCGCGAACGCGATGGGCAAGTGCGTCTCCAAGCACGCAAAGGCAGCCGCCGCGAACCAGACGAATGCCGCGAAGGCCTGCAAGGCCGAGATGGCGATGCCGGAGGCCGCTTTCCGCGCGGCCCACAACGGCATGTCGTTCGCGGAGTTCTACGGCAAGAACAAGAACGACCGGAACGCGTACGGCAAGTGCGTGTCCTCGAAGGCCAAGACGGCCAACGAGCAGCAGGAGGCGAAGCTGATGAAGGCCGCGAAGGCCTGCAAGGCCGAGCGCGCCGCCGACAGGACCGCCTTCACCGCGAAGTACGGCGGGAAGGCTTCGTCGGCCTTCGGCAAGTGCGTCTCCTCGACGAGCAAGAAGCAGTAACGACGCGCGCCCAGAGTCTGCGGTAAAGGGGGGAGGCTGCGGAGCCTCCCCTCCCATTTCAGTGCTTAATCAGGCTTGCCGGCCATCGCCCAGATGGCGACGATGAAGGCGGCGAGCAGTAGGAGTGAGAGGACCATCGTCCCTTTGAGCAGCCCAGCCCCTCGTCCGGTTCTGAGCCGGTACACGCCGATGCCACCGACGATGAGCGCGATCAGGAAGACCAGCAGGCCGGCGTCGGCAATCAAGTAGCCGGTGTCGAGCCACGTCGGCGCGGACACGCCTTCGTCGTTGAAGCCTTCCTTCGACGCCGTCCATTCGGCGCCGATACGCATGAGGATGTACCCCGGGAGCCCTACGGCGAGAAGCGACCAGTAGCCGAGCCTCAGCATCCGTGTATCGCCCCGCGCAAACGCGAGCGTGCTGGCGCCGGTGAGCGTGGCGCCGACGAGGATCATCGCACCGAGGACGTGCACGAACAACGGGAAGTTCCAGCTGTCCGGCCGGACGGTGGCGAGCGCGCTCATGCCCCCGGCTTCCAGATCATGTCGACCAGGATCAGGAGCACGACGATCGTCGCCAGCGCATGCAGCACTACTCCGCTCTGCGTGCGATTGAGCGCGAGCAGCTCGGCGCTTGCTCCGGTCTGGCCCTCCGACCGGAGCTCCTGGGCTTTGTCCATCCCTTCCATGTAGGCCTCGCCGGTGCGACGGCCGAGCGCCGCGGCAATGATCCAGAGGATGATGGCCGCGATGATCCAGCCGTCCCAGATGTTGTAGCCACCGACGGAGAACGCGAGCCAGATGCCCAACAGGATCGTGCCGCCGGCTCCGACTCCGACGCTCGCATTGCCGACCTTCACCACAGGTGCCATGCGGATCGTCCCGTCGGGCAGATCAGTCCGGCGAACGGCAACGATCAGGATCCAGAAGAGCACCACTCCCGCGACGTAGGCGAACGCGCTCAGCACATGCAACGCGAGGATCCAGTCGTCGAAGCTCACGCGACGCTGATCCTATGACAGAGACAGGACGTCCACCGGCTCATAGCGCAACGAGTGGCTCAGCCGCCGCGGTCGAGTGGCTGCTGGCTTCGGACGAGCCGCAGGCGCTGCTGTTGAACGTGCTACGCGTGTGCCAGATGGCGAAAACCCCGCCGTAGCGGGGCTTTCGTAAGAGCGGGCGGTATGCCGTTTTGCCGTCAGGGCCTAGTAGCCGCCGACACCACCGCCTCCGCCGCCTCCGCCGCCGAATGCGGCGATGACGACCACTACAGCAAGCGTGAGGAGGACCGCTGCTCCGATCCACAATGTTCTGCGCGAGAGTGGCATTCGAACCCCCTTTCGCGCGAATAGAAACTGAACCGTCAGTTTCTATAACGTGAGGTTCAGGGGACTATTCCCGCGGGCTCGGCAGCCCGAGCCCGCTCAGCACGGTCTCGACAACCTGGCGTGCAAAACGGTCATTGAACGGGGCATGCGCGTGGAGCAGTCGGTGATAGAGCGGCCCGTAGAGGAGATCGAGTGCAAGCTCGACGTCGACATCCGGCGCGAGCTCTCCGCGCTCGATCGCCCGCGCGAAGACTTCCCGTCCCGCGTCGCGACGCGGCTGAAGGAAGCGTGTCTGATACTCCTTGGCGAACTCGGGGTCCGTGTGAGCCTCGCTGATCAGGCGGGCCAGCACGCGCCCGTACGGACGGCGCGCAACTACCCGAACCCAGGGCAGGAGCAGGGAGAGCAAGTCCCCCTCGAGCGTGCCGGTGTCGCGAACCGGAGGGGCTGTGGCCCAGTCGTTGTAGAGAGCATCCAGCGTCAGCGTCTCCTTCGAGCGCCACCAGCGGTAGATCGTGGCCTTGCTGACTCCCGCCCGTTCGGCGACTGCGTCCATGCTCACCGCATCACCGTCAGGTGCGAGCAGGAGCTCGGACGCGGCCTCGAGGATCGCCTTTTGCGCTCGATCGCTGCGAGGCCGTCCAGGCCGGCGAGGTTCTACGGTTTTCGTGCTCATGCTGCCGAGCCTACCGTGAATTAGAAACCGCGAGTTTAGTTATCCGGGGCCGACTCGCTATCGCGACGGCTGGCTCGCAGCTCGGAAGATTGGAAGAGTTCCGCAGACGGATGGAGATCAAGCGCATCAATCCGGTCTCGTTGTACCGCGGGGTCCCTTACGACTACGCGGTCGTTGCGCCTGCGGGCGGGGTCGTCTTCACTGCCGGGGCATGCCCACTCGAGAGCGATGGCGAGATCGTTGCGCCAGGAGATTTCGAGGCTCAGACGGGGAAGTGCCTAGACAATCTCGAGGCGGTGCTAACCGAAGCGGGTTCAGGCTTCGAGCAGGTCCTGAAGACCACGGTCTATGTGGTCGCAGACGACCGCTCCGAGCTCGTGCGTGCATGGAAAGTCGTCGAGCAGCGGTTCGGCCGAGCCCGACCACCAAGCACGCTGCTCGGCCTCAAGATGCTCGGCTACCCGGATCAACTCGTCGAGATCGAGGCGATCGCGCTTGTGCCCCTGCCGACGATCGCCTAGCGCTGGAACTGCCAAGCCCGCTCCGCGACGTACTCTGATCGACGATGGGGATGTTCTTCCACTCCTCCGACGAGGTGCCGGAGCGCTCCGCCGACCCGGCGGTGCGCCGCGCCAACCTGCGCCGTATCGCTGGGCTCTTCGCGCCGTACAAGCTCCGGCTCGGCGGAGTCCTGGTCCTGATCGTCGCTTCCGCCGCACTCGGCGTCATCCCGGCCTTCCTACTGAAGCGCGTACTGGAGGCGATCGGGCAGAACGACACGAAGGAGCTCTCGTACGCGGCCGGCGCCATCATCGCAATCGCGATCGTCACGGGCGCTCTCGGCGTGCTGCAGACGCTGTATTCCAACCAGGTCGGCCAGCGTGTGATGCACGACCTGCGCGCCGCCGTCTTCCGGCATCTCCAACGTTTGTCGCTCGCGTTCTTCACGCGCACCCGCACGGGCGAGGTGCAGTCGAGGATCTCCAACGACATCGGCGGAGTCCAAAACGTGGTCACGAGCACTGCGACGTCGATCGCGTCGAACCTGACGACGGTCGTCGCAACGATGGTCGGCATGCTCGTACTGAGCTGGCAGCTGGCGCTGTTCGCGTTCGCCCTCATCCCGGTGTTCGTGCTGCTCACGCGTCGCGTCGGGAACGAGCGACGCCGCATCGCAAAGACCACGCAGGAGACCATGGCCGACGTTTCCAGCCTCGTGCAGGAGTCGCTGTCGGTCTCGGGGATCCTGCTCGGGAAGACGATGGGGCGCGGGAACGAGCTCGCCGACCGTTTCGAGTCCGACTCGCTACGCCTCGCCGACCTCGAGGTGCGTCAGCGCATGGCGGGCCGCTGGGTGATGGCTTCGATCCAGACGAGCTTCGCGATCATGCCGGCCGCGGTCTACTGGTTCGGCGGGCTCGCGCTCGCGTCGGGATCGGCTGCGGTCTCCATCCCGCTGCTCGTCGCCTTCACGACGCTCCAGACACGCCTCTTCTTTCCCGTCGGGTCACTACTCGGGGTCGGCCTCGATGTACAGACGTCGCTTGCGCTCTTCGACCGGATCTTCGAATACCTCGACCAGCCGGTCGAGATCGAGGAGAAGCCCGACGCCCTCGTAGTCGGCAAGGCCGGCGACGTCGTCTTCGATCACGTCTGGTTCCGCTACGGCGATGACTGGACGCTCGAGGACGTCTCGTTCACCGTGTCTGCGGGCTCGACGACCGCGCTCGTCGGGGAGACCGGCTCGGGCAAGACGACGCTGGGCTACCTCACGGCGCGGCTCTATGAGCCCAGCCGCGGACGGATCACGATCGGCGGCGTCGACATCCGCGACCTCAGCTTCCAGGCCTTGTCCGACCTCGTCGGGGTCGTCTCGCAGGAGACGTACCTCTTCCACGAGTCGATCCGCGAGAACCTTCGCTTCGCGAAGCCGGACGCCACGGACGAGGAAATCGAGGCCGCCGCCGAGGCGGCACGCATCCACCACGTGATCGCGGCGCTGCCGGAGGGCTACGACACGGTTGTCGGCGAGCGGGGCTACCGCTTCTCCGGCGGCGAGAAGCAGCGGATAGCGATCGCGCGGACGATCCTGCGCAACCCGCCCATCCTCGTCCTCGACGAGGCGACGAGCTCGCTCGACACGCAGACCGAGCGGCTCGTGCAGGAGGCGCTCGACCGGCTCTCCGAGGGCCGGACGACGATCGCGATCGCGCACCGGCTCTCGACCGTGCGCGATGCCGACCAGATCATCGTGCTCGACCGTGGCCGGGTCGTGGAGTCGGGCCGGCACGAGGACCTGATCCTCGCCGGCGGTCGCTACACGGCGCTCGCCACACGAGACGCCGAGCTCGCTACGCGCGCACCCGATCCGACCGAGGCCGCCGTGCTCGCCGCATCGGACGGGTCGCCGCCCGCGTTCGTCCTCAGGCAGCGTCCCAGGTAAACCGAGCCGCCGGGCGCAACGTCGGCGGGCGGTCGCCGTCTTGGCCATTCGCCACTATTCGCCTCTCCCGGGCCAAGGAGGACACCATGAGAAGAGGCAAGGCGCTGCAGATCGGTGGATACCTCTCCGGAGGCGTGCTGATCGCGTTCGGCATCGTCGTCGTCGTGCTTGGGATCTGGGGGTTCATGTTCACCCGCGATCACATCAAGGAGGAAGGGATCGCGTTCGGCCCGGCCAGCGATCCGGCGGTCGCAGAGCACGCCGAGAAGTGGGCCGGCGAGCCTGTCGAGACCGGCAGCCAGGCGCTCGCCTTTGCCGAGGTGATGCGTGAGCACACCCTGGAGAGCACGAACGGTATGACCTATGCCGAGATGGGTCGCTTCCAGTCGGCCGCGAATCCGAGCGACCCCAAGGGCACGAACGACGAGGCCGCGGCAGCCAAGGACGCGAAGGGCCAGCCGATTTCGAACGGCGCACGCGATATCTGGGTCACGGAGACGGCTCTGACGACCGCGCTGAACATGGGATTCATGTCCGAGATGCTTTCGATCTTCAGCATCATCGTCGGGGTGGCATTACTGCTGACCGGAATCGGCTTGGTGATCCTCGCGTTCGCCGTGTTTGGACGAGGGAGGACGGCGACCGAGGCCGCACCCGCGCCGGCAACGTAGCGCTTACCGGGTGAGCCGTTGGCGCTCCCATCGCGGGATCGGCATGGCGTGCCAGCGCCGCTCGAGCAGGGCGGCAAGGACGACCGAGAGCTCGAACAGCACGAGCAGCGGGACGACTTCGAATGCGAGGGAAACCGGATCGACCGTGGGTAGGAGGATCGCGCAGGCGACGAGGACAACGTACGCGGTGCGTCGGTTGCGTCGGAGGGTCCTCGAGCTGAGCACTCCGAGGCGGGTCAGCGCGAGCACGGCGATCGGAAGCTGGAAGGCGAGGCCGACCGCGAGCAGGGTCAGCGAGACGAAGCCGTAGTAATACGACGCACGAATCTGCACCTCGTAGAGCCTGTCGTCGAAGCCGACGAGAAAGGCGAGCGCCTTCGGCAGCACGACGACGTACGCGAACACCACGCCAAGCGCGAAAAGCGTCGTCGCGAGGGCGGCGAACGCGCCCAGCGTGGCCCGGGTGTGTCCGGAAGCGGCGGGTGCCAGGAACGCCCACAGCTGCCACAGGATCACGGGGAGTACCAAGGCGACAGCCGCGCAGAGGCTGACCTTGACCGATGTCGTGAACGGCTCGGTGACACCGAGGGTGACGAGCCTCTTGTCGTCGGGCAGGGGTCGAGTGAGCAACTCGATCAGGCGCCCGTGCAACGCGAATGCGGCGGCGAACGCCGGCACGAACGCGACCAGGCAGACGGCAAGGCGATCGCGGAGCTCGCCGAGGTGATCGGCGAGCTCCGCGGTTTCCTCGGAGCCGATTCTCCGGGGAAGCAGTCGTCGAGCCATCGCTAGTGCGTCTCGTCGCGCTCGGGCGCTTGAGTCGCGTTCGTCATCCCCTCACGGAGCTCAGCGACGCTCCGGCCGAGCGAGCGCCCCATCTCCGGGAGCCGCTTCGGGCCGAAGACGAGGAGCAGTACGCCGAGGAGCACGAGCAGCTCCCAGATGCCGATTCCGAACGGCATGGCTACGCGAGGAACGGCCTGACGGCCTTAGTCGCCTGGGCGGCGGTCAGCGCCTTCGGGAACGAGGGGCCGGAGACGATCGTGCCTGCGGCGATGTTGGACAGGATCGCCAGGTGGCGCGACTCGTTGTTGCCGATCTGCGCCGCGACGCCCTTGAGCTCGTTGGACTTGAGCGCCTTGACGGCACCGAGGTACGCGCCGACGAACGCCGTCTCCAGCGCTTGGCCGGTCTTGCCGATGCTCCTGGCCGAACCGAACGTCCCGCCGGGGAACTTGAACCTCAGGCCCTTCGGCGCCGCCCGGCCGAGGACGCCTGCCAAGGCGTTGTAGTGGTCCTTCTCATTCTGGAGTGCAGCGGCAAGGTATGCGGCCTCTGCGCCCTTCAGCTTCCCGGAGCGGATCGACCGCGTGTAGAAGCTGATCGCGAGCAGCTCAGCCGTGGCTGCGAGCTTCGCGATGTCGGTGTCGGCGGTCACGCTTCCGAATGCCGGGCCATTGGTCAGTGCAAGCACCGAGCCGCCGGCAACGAGCGCGAGCCCGCCCTTCGCACCGCGCGAGAGGAACGCTGCGCGAGTGGTTTCCATCGTGGGTTGCCTCCTTGGTCGTGTTGCTGCGAACACGACTGATTCGGCACGCCTCCGCAACCGGTTCACGCCGGAGATCAGGGCACGACGCGACGTAAGCTCGTCCTATGGCTGGCGTTGCGGCTCCCATCGCGGGCGTTAACGCCGTGAGCCCACGTCAGCGGCTGGGGCGTGCGGAACGCCGTCGTCTGCGACGCCTCGACGTTCCCGACCGCTTCGGGAGTCAACCCGATGGTGACGATCGAGGCGATCGCCCACACGAATGCGTCGGCCCTCGCCGTACGGCTGTCCTGACGTTTCCGCCGCGGCGGAGAAGCCGTCCGGGCACAGCTCCTCCGCCTCGACGTTGGTTTCGACTAGGACGCTGCCGCGCGGTACGCCTTTCCGTAGTTCGCGTACGCGCTCTTGTAGGCACCGGCAGCCTTCGCCGCGTCGCCGGCCGCGAGGAACGCCTGGGCGTTCCCGACGCCCTGGCCGGTCGCCTGCATCTTCGCGATCGTGTCGGCCACGATCGAGCGGACCAGGTTGAGATGGCCGCCGTTGGCCTCCGGCACCTCGAAGAGCGCCAGTGGGTGATTGCCCGGGTCGGCCAGGTCGTCCTCGATGTGGATGCGAAGGTTGAGCGCCCCCTGGTCGGAAACCGTGATCGCCAAGTCGTCGAGCTTGGTGTTCGCGGCGTCCAGCTTGTTGTTCACGACGATGGCGTTGGCCGTGAACTCGTTGTGAAACACGGTCACGCTGCTCTGCAGGTTGTTCACGTTCGTGAGGAGCGTGTCCACGGTCGTCTGGCTGGCCCGTGTCGAGACCGCGACGTCCAGCCTCGAGTTCACCAGGGTGCTCAAGGTATTCAGGTTCGTGATGAGCGTGTTCACGCTCGTCTGCGTCGCCAGCGTCGAGACCTTGACGTCCAGGTTCTGCGCCACCAGCGCCTGATGATCGGCGTCATCGCACGCCGAAGCGATGTTGTAGAGGTGTTCGAAGCCCCGTAGGACACCTTGCGGAACCGCCCAGATGACTACGGCGGCGATCCGCACCGGTATGGAAATCAGGTCGGTGGGGACAACCTCGAGAATGAAGTCTGCCGCGAGCGCAGCATCGGCCGCGATCTCGACATCCGTTTGGGTATAGCCCGCCGCACGTGCCGTCGGACAGTCGTCGGGCGTGATCTTGAGCGAATACGGCGACTTCCCCTGCATGCGCGTGGCGAGCCTTCCCACGGTCACCGGAAGCGTGCGCCACCTCGGATACGCGGAGAGGCTCTTCTGGAGCACGGCGAGCTGCTCCGGCGTCATGGTCCGAACGGCCGCGCGGGCCCGGGCGAAACCCTTCGCCGGCGTGAACCCGATCGACCTGAACGCGGCTCGCCCCTGCGGTGTCGCTTGCACCTTCATCGCGACGCCCTGCATCTGGACGAGGTAGGTCGTGAACTCTCGCCGGAATGCCGCCTGGTCGCTCGTCTCGGATGTCGGCGTCGCCGAAGACGTGCCCGCCGAAAGGACGAGGGCAAGCATCACGGCCGGTATGAGAACGCCGAGGGCACGGCGGAATCTGCGGCCACGTGGAAAACGTGAACTCATAAGTCCCTCCCTTGAGGACGTGGAGTGTTCTACGCGCGCCGACAGACCTCGGGGGTGACGGCGTCCACACACCCGGATGTGGCACGCCGACGCCCGCCCCGGCCAAGGTCAGGGCCGCAGGTGACCTAGACGCGAAGCGGGCTGCTGCGAAAAACCCGCCGAAACCTGACGGCAACTCACCGAGTCTCCCTCGCGCGCCAAAAACAGTCAAGTGTGCCGCCCGGTGGCAAGTTTCCATGCCTGCCGAGTTGCCGAAACCCGTGCCGAACTCGCCTCGCGATTCAGCGCGAGGGAGGCCGTCGTTGGAGCCGAACGGTTAAGTCACCGTCCGGTTTGCGAGGCCGATCGTCTTCCGGCGGCGGGTACGGCGAGCGGAGACCCGGCGGCGGGTCGTCGGCCACACCGAGCGCGATGTCTCCACACCAGATGCTCGTAGCTGTAGCTGGATCCAGAGCCAGACGACCGCGTTTAGCAATAAGGGGCAGATTCCGGATAGGCTCGCGCGGTCGAAATGCCCGTCGTCGCCTTCAGAGACATTCTCGACCCCGCCTTCGAGGAGAGGTACGGCGT
>DASSXA010000274.1:0-2903 GCA_035704315.1 Gaiellaceae bacterium | reverse complement strand
TTGTTGAGTTGCGGGGGTTTCTTGCGATGTGCTGTTGGTTGTGCCGGATGGAGCGTACCGGGATCGAACCGGTGACCTCCGGCTTGCAAAGCCGGCGCTCTCCCAGCTGAGCTAACGCCCCGAGTCGGAAACAGTGTAGAGGCGCTTGTCGGCGTCCTCCTGAAGGAGGATCCTGAAATCGTCATGGCGGCCGACGCGAAATCGATGAGCGAGAACTACGTTGACCGTATGAAGACGAAGGTCTGGCCGCTCGTTCAGCGGTACTGGTTCGACGCACTCGTCGTCATCGCCGCGATTGGCGGTGCCGTCGAGGTCATTGTCCGTCGGAACGCCTCCGACGCATCCACATCTCCGCTCCTAGTGGCGGTGATCCTGGAAGCGGCGCTGACGCTGGTGCTTATCGCCCGGCGGTGGTTCCCGTTCGGCGCACCGGTGAGCGCGTTCGTCGCCGCCGCCGTCGTGTCGTTCTGGGACGGCGCTCTGGTCACGTTCACGCTGGCCGGATTCCTCACCGCGCTCGCCGCAGCCTTCCTGATCGGATTGCTGGAAGACCGGCGTCAGGCCCTCGTCGGACTCGCGGTGATCCTCGCGGCGATCCCGATCGTCGTCTGGAACGACCCGAATGGCGAGGGCGGAGACTTCTTCTTCACCCCGCTGCTCTTCACGATCGTGTGGCTCTTCGCGTTCGGGCTGGGCCGCAGGCTCGAGCAGGCGAGAGTCGCCGAGGAGCGGGCGGCCCGGATCGAGCTCCAGCGCGCGGAGGAAGCACGAGCCGCGGTGGCGGAGGAACGGGCGAGGATTGCGCGCGAGCTCCACGATGTCGTGGGCCATAGCGTCAGCGTCATGACGGTCCAGGCTTCGGGCGTCCGGCGGTTGCTCAAGCCGGACCAGGAACGGGAGCGAGAGGCGCTGCTCGTCGTCGAGCAGGCAGGGCGGGAGGCACTGGCGGAGATGCGCCGCCTCGTCGGCGTCCTCCGGCGGCCCGAGGAGGCCCCGGCCCTGGCGCCACAGCCGAGCCTTCAGCACCTCGACCGCCTGGTTGAGCAGGCGCGCGAGGCCGGCCTCCCCGTCCACGTTCACGTCGAGGGTGACGCGACGGAGCTGCCGGCAGGCCTCGATCTCACCGCGTACCGGCTCGTCCAGGAGGCCCTGACGAACGCGATCAAGCATGCGCAGGCGACCCGGGCCGATGTGGTCGTCCGTTACGGAGTCGGCGCTGTCGAGCTCGTCGTCACGGACGATGGGCGAGGGTCGTCGGACGGCTCTGCAGAGAGCGGCGGGCACGGGCTCGTCGGGATGCGGGAGCGCGTCGCTGTCTACGGCGGCGAGCTCGAGGCTGGGCCCGAGCCCGGCGGCGGCTTCGCCCTTCGCGCACGGCTTCCGGTGACCTAGGCGCAGCCCGCTCGGCATGGCAGGCTTGGCGCATGCCTGAGCTTCCGAGCGGAACCGTTACCTTCCTCTTCAGCGACATCGAAGGCTCGACCGCCCTTCTGCGGCAGCTTCGTGGCCGCTACGGGGATGTCCTCGCCGACCATCAACGGCTGCTCCGGAGCGCGTTCGAGGAGGCCGGGGGCTCGGAGATCGACTCGCAAGGGGACTCGTTCTTCTTCTGCTTCCGAAAGGCGCGAGACGCCGTCCAGGCGGCGGTGGCCGGCCAGCGCGCTCTCCTGTCGCACTCCTGGCCCGACGGCACGGTGGTCCGTGTTCGCATCGGGATCCACACGGGAGACGCCTCGGTGAGCGAGAACCGCTACCACGGGCTGGCCGTCCACCGGGCGGCAAGGATTTGCGCCGCGGGTCACGGCGGCCAGATCCTGTTGTCGCAGACCTCCCACACGCTGCTTGAGGACGAGGAGGACGAGCATGACGGGCTCAGCCTTCGTGAGCTCGGCCCGCAGCGGCTCAAGGACTTCGACCGGCCGATCGGGATCTTCCAGCTCGTCGCGCCCGACCTGCCGGCCGAGTTCCCTCCGCTGAGGACGCTCGACACCCTTCCCGAGGAGGCGCAGAGCAACGGGGAGCGACTGAGCATCCTGATCGTGGACGACCAGGCCCTCGTGCGTGCCGGGTTCCGGATGATCCTCGACGCCGAAGACGACGTGGAAGTCGTGGGCGAGGCTTCGAACGGCACGGAAGCGATCGACGAGGTGCGGCGGCTCCGTCCGGACATCGTCCTGATGGACGTGCGAATGCCGGAGCTGGACGGGATCGAGGCTACGAGACGGCTCCTGGCCGACGAAGACGCTCAGACGAAGATCGTGATGCTCACCACCTTCGACATGGACGAATACGTCTACGAGGCGCTGCGAGCGGGCGCCAGCGGATTCCTCCTCAAAGACGTGCCGCCGGAGCAGCTGGTCGAGGGCATCCGTGCAGTTGGCTCGGGAGAAGCACTGCTGGCGCCGTCCATCACGCGGCGGGTCATCGAGGAGTTCGTTCGTCGCCCGCCGGAAACCGCCCGCACACCTCCGCCGGAGCTCGAGGAGCTAACGGACCGCGAGCTCGAGGTGCTGAAGCTGATCGCGCGGGGGCTCTCGAACGCCGAGATCGCGAAGGAGCTCTTCGTCAGCGAGACCACTGTCAAGACCCACGTCAGCCGCATCCTCATGAAGCTGCAGCTGCGTGACCGGGTGCAAGCCGTTGTCTTCGCCTACGAATCCGACCTGATCTAGCCGGACCCGCTCAATGGCGAAGGAGCGCTTTTTGCGCTCCTTCGCGTGGTTGTGTGTCTAAGCGGCTCGGTCGATGCGTTCCTCGAGGCGTGCGCGCCGGATGATCTCGTCCCGGTCGCCGAAACGGGCGCGTGCCCGTGCCTCGCGGTGCTCGTCCCAGAGCGCGGCGATTCGATCGTCGAGCTTGCGGAGCTCGGCGGCGAGGACGACGTCGTGTCCTTCGGACAGACG
>DASSXA010000197.1:0-3182 GCA_035704315.1 Gaiellaceae bacterium | reverse complement strand
TCGGCCTGCCGGAGCGATCGCGCTCCCCCGTCGATGTCGTCACTCGCGGCTTGTCCCGTACTTCAGTTCCCATTCGTCGGCGTCGAACGGGATCACGTCGCGATGCTGCACGAGTTCACCGTAGGGGCTGCGTGTGCCGCTGGGTAGCGTCGCCAGCCAGAGCACGTCGACGGCTGCCTCGTCGGGTGATTGCGCGCGCGACATGTCGGCGAACCACGGTCGCGAGGCGGCGGTGTCGATCAGGCCCGGACAGGCTGCGTTCATCAGAGTGCCTCTCGGGTGCCACTCGGACGCACAGTCGCGGGCGATGCTCCGCACGGCGGCGACCTGAGCGACCTTCGAGACCTCGTTGATTGAATCTGGCCAGCCCGCTCGGCGCGCTTCGCCGGCTTCGACCAGCCGGACCCACCCGTCAAGTGTTCGTTCGAGCTCGTCCAGTGAGGTGGTGTCTTCGGCGAACGCTCCGCGAACGGCCGCGGGGAGGTAATGGAGCGATCCGAAGGCGCTCGCGACGACGATGAAGCGGGCGTCGTCCCGCAGGAGCGGGCCGAACGCGCGGATCATTCGATGCGCCCCGTAGTTGTTGGTGTCGACGAACTGCCGCACCTGGTCTGCGTCGGGAAGGTCGGGCGTCCGGCGTGCCGCCGCATTCGAGACGACGATGTCGACGCGGCCGTGCTCCGAATCAATCGTGTCGGCGAGGGCCTCAACCGCGTCCGAGGAGCGGACGTCAACGATCCGGAGGCGCGGCGAGAGCCCTTCGCGTCTGAGCTGCGCGAGCGCCTCTTCGCCGCGCGCGCGGTCGCGGGCGCCGAGGTAGACCGTGCCGCCCGGCCCGAGCGTGTGGCAGAGGCCGCGCACGAGAGCCAGACCGAGTCCTTGGTTCCCACCTGTGACAAGTGCGACCGCCATCGACTATGCCGCCTCTGCCTCGATGGCCGCCTCGCCCGCTTCGGCGCCCGCCGGGACCCGCGCTCGTTCCCCTCGCAGCGTGATGAGCACGCCTAGCCCTGCGACGATCACGGATACGACGAGGGCGGCATGGAAGCCGTCGAGAAGCGCCTGCGGGGAGCCGTCTGGGCCGACGGTCGCGCTGTCGACGGCCGTGACGACGGCGAGGACGAGGGCGCCGCCGAACTGGAACGAAGTCCCCAGGAGACCGGCCGCGAGCCCTTGTTCCTCCGGTGCGATGCCATTTGTGGCGGCGATGTTCAGCGGACCGTAGCTCCAAAGCACCTCCTGAGAAGCGGCGCTGATCGCTGAGGAAGGCGTACCGCTTCTCACCCCGTTCGGCGTTTTCGGCAGCACCGCGGCCTGGGGGCAGGCTTCGCTCACGCGTGTTCGAGATCTTCGATACCCACGAGATCCTCGGTATCCCGACCGAGGGAGCGGCCGCACGGCGCGCAGAGCCGGCGAGGAAGATCAACACGCCGGCGAGGAAGACGCGTTTGCGACCGACGGTGAAGGCGAGCTTTCCGGCCGGAACGAGCACAGCGGCGGACGATCGCGTAACCGCTGGGGATCCAGGAGAGGCTGGCCAGGCTGGCCGAGGGGAAGCTGCGCCGAATGTCCGGGAAGGCGATGTTGACGGTAAAAAGGTCGAGTACCGCGAGGAAGACCGCGATCGCGAGGACCACCGAAGGCTCGCCAAGGCGACCTCGCCCCGGACGGCTCACCCGCTACACCTTGCGCGCGCTCGAGCATGTTGGAGCATGGCACCGCTCTTGCCGCTCAGCCAACGGTTCGCCCCCTTTACGAAAAGCGAGCCCCAAGCGGAGACACGTGAGCCGGGATGCGACGGCGTTACTCTCTACTAAGCGGCGGAAGCCGTTTCCGCCGTGCCGCGCAGCAGTGCATCGCCGAGCGGCGTCCGTGTGTAGATCACGTGGAATCCGACGCGCGCTCTGCTGACCAGGCCACTTCTTCGAAGCACGGCGAGGTGATCGGAGATGTTGCCGCGCGAGCGCCCGAGTCGCAATGCCAGCGCAGTCGTGTGCGTCGGCTCTGCGATCGCCTCGAGGATTTCAGTCCGGGTGCCGCCGATGAGACGAGGTAGCCCTGCCGGCGGCTCAGACGGCGGTCTGAACCAAATCGCGCCTCTGCCGCGCGCCGGATAGCAGAGCGTGACCGGGGCCGCGGCGGCATCGACGATGGACGCGAACCCCGCGGAAACGAAGGCCGACGGCATGAGCAACAGGCCGACGCCGTCGAGCGGTCGCGCTCGGTTCGTTCGTCGTTCGACTGTCAGCCTGCATCCCTCCAGGGTCACAGGCGCCGCCAAGTCTTCGAGCACGGCGGCGAGCCCGCGTCGAGCGAGCGTGCGTGACCGATATGCAATGTCCCGCTCGAGGCAGTCGCGGATCTGTGGCCACGACGGCGCGACCAATTCGTCCCAGAGCGCAGCAAGCATCTCGGCGAGTCTCGCGGCTGCGTCGCGCGAGCGAAGTGGACGGTCTACCTCTTGCACAGTTCGTCCACGCGAGTTCAGGCAGCGCTCGACCTCGGCGCGCACGCGCTCCTTGGGCGTCGCGGCAATTTGCTCGAGTTCGACGTCGATCTCGCCATCGGCGGCTCTTGGGAGCGGCCTGAGAAACTCCGGCGTGTGGACGCGGGGGTCCAAGAGCGCGAACAGCGGGCGGAGGTCATGCGTCGTCGCGAGGCGTTGCCGCGCTGCGTCGCGCTCGCGAAGCCAAGCCCTGTGTGCGGCTCGCGCCGCCGGATTGGCTATCGCCCGGCCGGCCTCGACGACTTCGTTGATCGAGGAGATCGCGAAGCGGCAATGGAGCAGATCGGCGACGGAAAGTTGGAGCGACACCATCAGGCTGCGAGCTCTACGGTGATTGCTCCGCTAGATCCGGGACCTGTTCTGCGTGGGGTCGGGGGCGGAGCACGAGCGCGAGCAGGCCGCCGACGATCATCAGCGCAGCCGAGACCCAGAGCGTCAGGTTCATCCCGCTCACGAAGGCTTCGCGGACGGCGTCGAGCAGGGGGGCGGAGTCGGTTGCGTTCGCGGCGTCGATGCCTGCGACCGCGCTCTCGCGCGCCGGTCGCGCCAGTGCCGGGGAGACGGCCTGCTCGAGTTGGTCGCGGTAGGTGGCGTTGATGAGCGCGCCGAGGATCGCGGCGCCGAGGCTGCCGCCGACCATGCGGAGCGCCTGGAGGACACCGGAGGCGACGCCGCT
>DASSXA010000131.1:0-2196 GCA_035704315.1 Gaiellaceae bacterium | reverse complement strand
GCCAGTCGCAGCGCAGCCGTCGGCGCGGTCGCGGTCTACAACAGCCTCCAGAAGATCAAGGCGAAGGCCCGGAGGCTGGCGGCGCACATGCTCGAGGCGGACGTGGATGACATCGTCCTCGAAGGCGGCAAGGCGTTCGTCAAGGGCGCACCCGACAACGCGAAGACGATCCAGGAGATCGCGGGAGCGGCGGCGCTCGCATACGACCTGCCCGAAGGCGAAGAGCCGTTCCTTGACGACACGACCTACTACGACCCGCCGGACTGCACGTTCCCGTTCGGGACGCACATCGCGGTCGTCGACATCGATCCCGAGACCGGCGAGGTCAAGCTCGAGCGTTACATCGCGGTCGACGACGTCGGGAAGGTGATCAACCCGATGATCGTCGACGGTCAGATCCAGGGCGGCATCGCCCAGGGGATCGCGCAGGCGCTCTGGGAGTACGGGGCCTACGACGAGAGCGGCCAGCTCGTGACGGCGAGCATGATGGACTACGCCGTCCCGAAGGCCGAGTTCTACCCCTCGTTCGAGCTCGACCGCACGGAGACGCCGACCGATGTCAACCCGCTGGGGGTCAAGGGGGTCGGCGAGACCGGGACGATTGCCTCGACGCCGGCCGTCGTAAATGCCGTCATGGACGCGCTGGCACCGCTGGGAATCCGGCACGTCGACATGCCGCTGACGCCGGAACGGGTGTGGCGCGCGATGCGAGACGCGAAAAACGGGGGAGGGGAGGCTTGATGTACACGTTCCGTCCAGCGGAGTTCGACTACCACCGGCCGACCAGTCTCGACGAAGCGCTCACTCTCCTCGGCGAGATCGAGGACTCCCGCCCACTTGCCGGCGGCCACAGCCTGCTGCCGATGATGAAGCTGCGCCTGGCGATTCCGACGGCGCTGATCGACCTGAGCCGGATACCCGGCCTGGACGGGATTGCCGCGAGCAACGGAGGGCTCTCGATCGGGGCGCTCGCAACACACGCCGAGGTCGCGGGCTCGGAGGTCGCGATCGGGATCGCGCCGGTGATCCCGGAGACGGCGGCGAGGATCGGCGACCTCCAGGTGCGCAACTGCGGCACGTTCGGCGGCAGCGTGGCGCATGCCGACCCGGGTGCCGACTATCCGACGCTCTTGAAGGCGCTCGGCGGGACGATCACCGCGACGGGGAAGGGCGGCGAACGTGAGATCGGCGCGGACGATTTCTTCCGCGGGATCTTCGAGACGGCGCTCGAGCCGGGTGAGCTCGTCACGTCGGTGAAAGTGCCCGGCACGCCGGCAGGAACAGGCGCGGCCTATGTCAAGCACCGCCATCCCGCCTCGGGCTACACGGTCGTAGGAGCTGCCGCCGTCGTCACGGTCGAGGGAGGCAGTTGCACCGCGGCGAGGGTGACCATCGGCGGGGTGACGTCGCCGCCGGTTCATGCGACCGCGGCCGAGGAGGCGCTGGTCGGCGGGCCGGGCTCCGAAGACGCGATTGCCGCAGCGGCGAAGAACGTTCCGGAGGCGATTCCGAGCGCGATCGGCGATGCCTACGCGTCAGGTGAGTACCGCACGCACCTGGCGAAGGTGCTCGCGGCAAGAGCGCTGAGGAAGGCGTTCGACCGAGCCGCCTGACCCCAAAAAATCCGGCCGCTCGCATCAAGGGTTCGGACCCCGCGCTGGGTTCGGACTGGGGTCAGACCCCGGCACGAGCCTGTAACTCTTTCTCCCCAAACGGGACCTGCCGCGCGCCCCCGTCGCGCATGACCTAGCGAACGGTCCGCCGAGCCGTATCGCTTTCGTTCCAAAGTTGGCGCAGCTTCGTGACGGGGTCTGACCCCACGCGGCGTCAGGGTGGATCGAGGCGCGAGAGCTCCGAGCCGAGCTCTTCCAGGCTCGCCAGATTGTGGCCCGCTTGGAAGACGTCGACGTAGGGCAGTGAGGCTTGCATGCCCCGGGCGAGCGGCTCGTAGGCTTCGTCGCCCTTCAGCGGGTTGAGCCAGATGACGCGATAGGCGAGCCGCGACAGTCGGGCCATCTGCTCCGCGAGCAGCGCCGGATCGCCGATCTCCAGGCCGTCCGAGCACAGCACGACGACCGCCCCACGGACCAGCCCGCGGTGCCCGTACTCGTCGAGCAGCTGCTTCAGGCACTCGCCGATCCGCGTGCCGCCGTTCCAATCGACGACCTCTTCGGCCGCGCGCTCGAGCGCCTCGTC
>DASSXA010000350.1:0-3923 GCA_035704315.1 Gaiellaceae bacterium | reverse complement strand
CTGTGGCACGTGCTGCGCGAGCTCGGCTACGGCGTCTCCGCCCTCCACGTGAACCACGGGCTGCGTGGCGCCGAATCTGAGGACGATGCGCAGTTCTGCCGCGATGTGTTCGACGCAGAGGTCGTTCGTGCTCCGGGCTCGACGGAGGCCGACCTCCGCGACCTCCGCTACTCCTTGGCAACCGACCGCCTCCGCGCGACGGGGCATACCGCCTCCGATCAGGTCGAGACCGTTGTCTATCGGCTCGTATCGAGCGGGCGTCCGGGCGGGATCAAGGTCAAGCGTGAGGACGGCGTGGTGCGGCCGCTCTTGACCGTCTGGCACGAGGAGACTGAGGCCTACTGCGTCGCCGTCGACCTCCCGTTCCGGCTCGATTCGTCCAACCCGGAGACGAAGCGCGGCCTGATCCGCGAAGAGATCGTTCCGCTGCTCCGACAACTCGACGAGCGCGCCGAGCAGAACCTCCTCGCGTTGGCCGAAGGCCGGCCGAGCCGGCTGGATTCGCTGCTGGCGAGCGCAGAAGGGTCCGCTCGGGTCGACCTCGGCGGCGGGCTCCAGGCGGTTCGGGAGTACGACCGCGTCTGGCTCGAGCGCGGGCCCGTGCAGCTCGCCGGAGAGGTGCGCTGGGGCCCTTGGCGGATCAGCTCCACCGTCCCTGGACTCCAGGTTCGTGGCTGGCGAGCGGGGGATCGGCTCGCAGGCCGGCGCAAGAAGCTTCAGGATGTGTTCGTGGACGCGAAGGTCCCCCGTTCGCAGCGCGAGGCGTGGCCGCTGGTCGTACGGGGCGACGAGGTCGTCGCCGTTCCCGGCATCGTCGAGGCTCCAGGAGTGAAGGCTGAACGTGTCGCAGACTGAGATCGAGGCCGGGGTCGCGGAGGTTTTGATCGACGAGGTGACGCTGCGCGACCGCGTGGCGGAGCTCGGCGCGGAGCTCTCGGCCGACTACGCCGGCCGCGACTTGATGCTGATCGGCGTTCTCAAGGGCGCCGTCTTCTTCATGGCGGACTTGATGCGAACGATCGACGTCCACTGCGAGGTCGACTTCATGGCGATCTCGAGCTACGGCGCCTCGACCGACTCGTCGGGAGTCGTGCGCATCCTCAAGGACCTCGACGCCAACATCGAGGGCCGGAACGTGCTCGTCGTGGAGGACATCATCGACTCCGGCCTAACTCTCTCCTACCTGATGCGCAATCTGCGCGCCCGGAATCCGGCGACTCTCGAGGTCTGCGCGCTCCTGACGAAGCCCGAGCGGCGGGAGATCCAGGTGCCGGTCCGCTACATCGGCTTCGAGATCCCGAACCGCTTCGTCGTCGGCTATGGGCTCGACTTTGCGGAGCGCTATCGCAATCTCCGTTACGTCGGCGTTCTCTCGGATGATGCGGCCGCCGACCTATAAACAACCCTTTTTGGGGGAAGTTTCGGCAATAGGCCCACTGCTACCCTGCTTGCTACACCGGCTATGAATCGCTTTTTCCGCTCCGCGCTCTTCCCGCTGATCGTCATCGTCCTGCTCGTCTATCTGGCGAGCCAGACGCTGATGAACCAAGAAAAGCGCGAGAAGGTCACCTACTCGCAGCTTCAGCAGCAGGTAAAGACGGGCACGCCGGACATCCAAGAGATCGTCATCAACCCGAACAATCAGGAGATGACGGTCCAGTACGAGGGTCAGAACGGCGAGAAGGGCACGAAGACGAAGGTCGCCTATCCGAGCCCGGAATCGCTGAACGGCTTCGAGAAGCTCATGACGCAGAAGGGCGTCGAGTTCGACTCGAAGGGAACCGGTGGATCCCCGTGGTGGTCGCTGCTGACCTCGCTCCTGCCTTTCGTGCTCTTGTTCGGCTTCTGGATCTTCCTGATGAATCAGGTGCAGGGCGGCGGCTCGAAGGTCATGAGCTTCGGAAAGAGCCGCGCGAAACGGATGACTCCGGATTCACCCAAGATCGGCTTCAAGGACGTCGCTGGGGTGGACGAGGCGGTCGAGGAGCTGCACGAGATCAAGGAGTTCCTCGAGAACCCGAAGAAGTTCCAGGCGCTCGGCGCGCGCATCCCCAAGGGCGTGCTTCTCTACGGGCCGCCCGGCACGGGGAAGACGCTGCTTGCCCGCGCCGTCGCCGGTGAGGCCGGCGTCCCGTTCTTCTCGATCTCCGGGTCCGACTTCGTGGAGATGTTCGTCGGCGTCGGCGCGAGCCGCGTCCGCGACCTCTTCGAGCAGGCCAAGCAAGCCTCGCCGTGCATCGTCTTCATGGACGAGATCGACGCCGTCGGCCGACACCGAGGCGCAGGCCTCGGCGGCGGCCACGACGAGCGCGAGCAGACGCTGAACCAGCTCCTCGTCGAGATGGACGGGTTCGAGCTGAAGGACAACATCATCCTGATCGCGGCCACGAACCGGCCCGACATCCTGGACCCGGCGCTTCTCCGTCCGGGCCGCTTCGACCGGCAGATCGTGGTCGATCGCCCCGACCGGAACGGGCGCAAGAAGATTCTCGAGGTGCACGCCAAGGGCAAGCCGATCGCGCCCGACGTCGAGCTCGACACGCTCGCAGCCGGGACCCCCGGCTTCACGGGCGCGGACCTGTCCAACCTCGTCAACGAGGCCGCGCTGCTGTCCGCACGGCGCGGCAAGAAGACGATCGACCAGGAGGAGCTCGAGGAAGGGATCATGCGCGTGATCGCCGGCCCCGAGAAGAAGACGAGGCTGCTCTCCGAGGAGGAGCGAAAGGTCACGGCGTACCACGAGATGGGCCATGCCCTTGTCGGCCACTACCTCGACCAGGACACCGACGTCCACAAGATTTCGGTCATCAGCCGCGGGCAGGCGCTCGGCTACACGATCTCGCTCCCGCGCGAGGACCGTTACCTGACGCGCAAGTCCACGCTCATGGATCAGCTTGCGGCCACGCTCGGCGGGCGGGCGGCCGAGGAGCTCGTCTTCAACGAGGTCACAACCGGTGCGGCCAACGATCTGGAGAAGGTCACCTCGACGGCGAAGCAGATGATCATGCGCTTCGGGATGAGCGAGAAGCTCGGCCCCCGCGTGCTCGGCCGGAACCACGACATGCCGTTCCTCGGCCGTGGGATGAGCGCCGAACCGGACTACTCCGAGGAGGTCGCGCGTGAGATCGACGAGGAGATCCGGCGTGTGATCGAAGAGGCCCACGACCGGGCCCACGTAGTCCTCAAGCAGCATCTCGAGGAGCTGCACCGGCTCTCGGCGATCCTGATCGAGCGCGAGACGATCGACAAGGATCAGTTCATGCGCCTGCTCGAGGGCGCGGGCGAGGAAGAGGTCTTCGCCGATGAGACTCCCGAGACGCCCGAGGCCGAGAAGCCGAAGGACCGAAGGCCGGCTCCCCAGCCGAAGCCGTTCCCGGTTCCGGGCGCGATGATGCAGCCGCCTCCGGACCCGGCCAAGCCCTAGTCCCGCCGGTCTACGCTCTCCCGTGTGAGAGCGGTCGAAGAGCGATTTCCCCGCCCGTCGGTCATGGGCGTCGTCAACGTGACGCCGGATTCCTTCTCGGACGGTGGCGTCAACTTCCGCGCGGAGGACGCGATTGCGTCGGCCCGCCAGATGGTGGCGGATGGGGCTGCAATCGTCGATGTCGGCGGCGAGTCGACGCGTCCTGGCGCAGCGCCGGTCTCGCTCGACGAGGAGCTCGGGCGGGTGCTGCCGGTGCTCCAGGCCGTTGCCGGAGAGCTTCCAGTCTCGATCGACACCGCGAAAGCGGAGGTGGCCCGCCGGGCCGTCGAGCTCGGCGCCGAGCTCGTGAATGACGTCACGGCGTTCCGCGCCGACCCGCAAATGGCCGAGACGGTCGCCGCGGCCGGAACCTACCTCTGCCTGATGCACATGCAGGGCGAGCCGCGCACGATGCAGGCGAACCCGATATACGAGGACGTCGTCTCCGAGGTTTCGGCGT
>DASSXA010000347.1:0-3350 GCA_035704315.1 Gaiellaceae bacterium | reverse complement strand
AGTGCCGCTGCCGATCAAGGACTTGACCGAAACGGCGGGCATCCGCACGACCTTCTCCTGCCGGGCATTCGCCAACCACGTTCCCGAGCACGACATGGCCGTCGTCCGTCGGTTGCGCGCGGCCGGATTCGTGATCCTCGGTAAGACCAACACACCCGAGTTCGGGACGACGGCCGTCACGGAGTCCGTGCTCAACGGCGTATGCCGGAACCCGTGGGACCGCTCGCGGACTCCCGGCGGGTCGAGCGGTGGCGCCGCTGCCGCGGTCGCCGCGGGGCTGGCGCCGATCGCACACGGGTCGGACGGCGGCGGCTCGATTCGCATCCCCGCCTCGTGTTGCGGTCTGTTCGGGATCAAGGCGACCAGAGGTCGCGTCTCGCCCGCGCCCCATGGCGATGCGTACGGATTCAGCGTGAGCGGCCCGCTCGCGCGCACAGTCGCCGACGCGGCGGCCTTCCTCGACGTCGTCATGGGGTCCGAGCCCGGCGATCCCTACGTGGCGGCGCCGCCGGAGCGGCCGTTTGCGGAGGAGGTCGGCGCACCCCCGGGCCGACTCCGGATCGCTCTCGCGCTCGACCCCCCGCATCCGACGCCCGTCGATCCTGCTTGCGCCGCCGCCGCAAGGAAGGCCGCGGAGCTCCTGACCGAGCTCGGCCACGAGGTCGAGACGGCCACGCCGCCGGGGAGCCAGGCGATGCTCGAGCAACTCTTTGCTGTGGTCTGGCAGACGATCCCCACGCTCTACCCGGTCGAGGATGGAGCGCTCCTCGAGCCGATGAACGCGGCGTTCGCCGAGCGCGCGCAAGCGACGTCGAGCGTGCAATACGTCAAGGCCTACGTCGCGCTCCAGCAGGAAGCGCGGGGATTCGCGACATTCTGCGCACGCTATGACGTCGTGCTCACGCCGACGCTCGCCCTCCCGCCGGTTCCGGTCGGCTGGGTCCGTGAGCCGAGCGATCCTTGGCAGCAGTACATGCGCGCAGGCGAGTTCACGCCGTTCACCCCATCGGTCAACGTCGCGGGGCTGCCCGCCGCCTCGGTGCCCTTCGCCTGGACGGACGACGGCCTGCCGCTCGGAATCCATCTGATCGGCCGGACGGGCGGCGAGGCTGTCTTGCTCCGCCTGGCCTCGCAGCTCGAGCAGGCGAAGCCCTGGATCGACAAGCTGCCGCCCGGCGTCGCCTAGCGACGTATAGCCACGCGCGAACTGCGGGAAGGCGTCGCCGCCCCCGCCTTCACCATCGACGACCCAGGAGGCGATGAGGATGCCCGCAACAATCGCGGCCATCGCCCAGAACTCCGCCGTCTTGAACGCCTCCTTCGTCTCGGTCGTCAGTCGCGTAACGACCCTCGCCGCGCGGTACTAGCTCCACGTCTCCTGACGCGTACTGCCTGCCGCTAGCCGAAATCCGCCGACCGGCGGGTTCGGCGTCATTGGCCCGGCTCTCGACGAAGCCGTCCCGACGGCGACAAGCCCGGACGGCGGGCGATCCTGACACGGAGCGCACGCGGCACGATGACGAACTCAAGGGGCGGAGCGAGCTTGACCGCCTCGCCGTCGATTCCGGCCTGCACCGGCGCGGGGGCGCTCACCTCGAGACGCGTCGCGGTCCACGTGCGCCCCGGCCCTTGGCCGGCGCGCGGCCTGTCGAGGACGATGATCCCAAGCTCCCCGCCGTCGAGCGTCGGCCGCGCCCTGGGCCCGCGCGCGGGATCGAGCGAGTAGGCGTTGTTCGAAACAAGGACGACGGCGGGGTTGCGATGCGCGCGGCCGCGGTCGTCCACGAGCTGGACGTCGACTGTGGCCGCACTCGGCCCGAGGACTTCCGCTGCCGTTTCCAGCAGCGTGCGGGCCTTGGCGTCGCGGTAGGTCGGCTGCCGAACCGCATCCCCGTAGATCCCGAGCGACACGTTGTTGAGAAACAGGCGGCCGCTTACTTCCGCCACGTCGATCCGCCGCTCGACACCGTCGGTGAACGCGTCAAGCGAGCCGAGCAGATCGCGGCGATCGACGCCGACGTCGAGCGCGAAGTGGTTACGCGTGCCGGCGGGAACGCAGACGAAGGGAAGCCCGTGTGCCAGAGCCGTTGCCGCGACGACGGCCAGCGAGCCGTCGCCGCCGGCGACGCCGAGTGCGTCCGCGCCGCTCGCCACGGCGTCGAAGGCCATCGCGGCAAGCGTCTGGTCCGGCCGCATGATGACCGGCTCGATTCCGCGCTCGATCGCCCGCTCGACGAGGCCGGCGCGCTCAGCCTTGCGGCCGCCGGACTTGGGGTTGACGAACAGCACGGGCCGCTGCGGCGGATCCGCGGCCGCCCAGCCGGATCGCATCTCAGCACCACGCAAGGGGGAGAGTGTCTCAGCGACGAAGCCGGAGCGACTGGCGAGGTTGTGCGGGTGGGTCGGTCGTGGCGCGAGTACGACGAGCATCGCAACTGCCGAGGCGAACCGCACGGCGAGGACGACGGCAGTGAGCGGAGTCGGCCATCGCTACCCCTTCGTTCGAACAGCTCTGACAACCGCACCCTGTCGCGCGTCGCTTCCAAACCGATGCCAGGCTGGACCTTGCCGCTGCCACATCGGCCGCTCACACGAGGGAACACCGCAGGAACGTCACCCAGGGCGACCCACCGTTCGTGGGCGGATGTGGCCTACGGGCGTGCTTCGCCGATCGCGTAGATCGCGTGCAACAGTCCGATGTGCGAGAAGGCCTGCGGGAAGTTGCCTAACAGGCGTTTGCTCTGGGGGTCGTACTCCTCGCTGAAGAGGCCGACATCGTTTCGCAGCGCCGTGAGCTGCTCTAGGTTGCGCTCGGCTTCTTCCACGCGCCCGGCCATCGCCAGCGCACTCACCAGCCAGAAGCAGCAGATGAGAAACGCCCCTTCACCGCCGGCAAGCCCGTCCACGCCGACCTCCGTCGAGTAGCGCCAGACGAACGGCCCCTCGCAGATCTCCTGCTGGATCGCGTCGATCGTGCCCAGGACGCGCGGGTCGTCCGCGGGCAGAAAGCCGAAGATCGGGATGAGCAGCAGGCTCGCATCCAGGCCGTTCCCGCCGTAGTACTGGACGAACGTGTTGCGCTCGGCGTCGTAGCCTTTGGCCAGGACCTCGGCATGGATCTCGTCGCGAGCCGCTCGCCAGCGGTCGAGGGGCGCATCCTCCCTTGTCGCCTCGAAGTACTTGATCGCGCGATCGATCGCGGTCCAGGCGGAGACCTTGGAGTAGGTGAAGTGCTGCCGCTTGCCGCGGATCTCCCAGATCCCCTCGTCCGGCTCGCGCCACATGCGCTCGACGCGCTCGATCGCGTCGCCGAGCTCGATTCCCGGCGAGCGCGTCGGGTCTCGCGGGGG
>DASSXA010000338.1:0-3640 GCA_035704315.1 Gaiellaceae bacterium | reverse complement strand
GCGGTCAGGTTGCCGTCCTTCAGCGCCTTCAAGCCGTACTGGACGCCCACGTTGTCCCACGGCACCTTGGCGTAGCCGTCCGCGTCGACGCCGTAGACATTCCGCAGGTCGTCCCAATGGGTCCACTTCACCGCCGCCATGACGGCCGGGTCGTAGAACTCGGAACCAGCTCCGGCACTGCCGAAGTTGGGGTTCAAGGCGAGCGGCGTCAGCCCGCGCCAACCGTTCACGCACTCGCTCGAGCCCGGCGCGCCGCCACGATACTGGTTCGGCCACGTGGCGCTCGCGTTCAGGCCCTCGATCCATGTCCGGTTCGGCCAGGTTGCCCACTTCGCGTTCGCCGCATCGGTGACGTCCATGTAGTGCTCGAGCAGCTCGCAGTCTCCGATGTGGATGGTCTGCGTGACCATGTCGGGATATGAGTACTGCGGGATCGCGGCGTCGATGATCACGCCCGGGTGCCGCTGGGCGTAGACGTACTGCTGGATCGCGCCGCCGGAGCCACCGACGCCGACCGTGTACCGCGGAACGCCGTAGCCCTCGATGAACCGCTCCTTCGTCATGATCGCCGTCTCGGCGCCGAGGACGAGGTTGTAGTGCGTCGAGGTGCGCGTGCCGCTCGAATGGATGATCGCGTAGCCCTTCGAGAGGCCAGGGTCGTACAGATGGCTCCCGCCGACCGTCCCCTGGTTGTGGCCGATCGCCACGCCGCCGTCGAAGGCGTAGATCACACGTCGGTTCCAGAGCGAGGTGTCGGGTGGATCACTTGGGTCGCCCGGCGGCGACAAGATTGTGATCGCGTAGATGAAGCGGTTGATCGTCCCGCGCTCGCGGCGCACCACATAGGGAACGGTGCGGCCGTCGAGCGTGGTCGTCGTCACAACGTCCGGGGGAAGCGGGCCTGGTGGCAGCGCCTTGAAGGCGCCGTTCGTCGCCCTGTACAGGAACTCGACGACCGTGTTCACCGAGCAGTCCTTGCTCCAGCCGGTCGTCGGGCTGGTTGGATCGCCCGGCGTCTGGAACAGGCGCATGCCGATGCCCGCCTGGTTGTCGACCAGTGGAAAGCCGAGGCCCGCCTGCGTCTGCGTTTTGCGGACGAACGGCTGCTGCTGCGGTCCCGAGAAGATCGGACCGGTCGTCGGATGATTCACTAGCGTGAGCTCGGCCGTCGGGCGACCCTTGCCCTGGCCGTTCGAGTCTGCGAAGAGCCTGTTGGCACCGAGGTCCATTCCGCTGACCATGCCGGTCAGCGTGCGCGCCTCAGGATCGAGCGTCAGCGTGGACGTGACGTCCTCTCCGTTCAGCGACACCGTCGCTTTGTGCAGCGGCACGGTCCGTGGAATCGCCAACTGCACGAGCGCGTCGCCGCCGGTGACCATGCTCGCCGGGCTCGACAGGACGCGAAACTCGAAGTCATGGGTGGTCGCCGTCGGCGCAGCCGAAGCTGTCGTGAGCGCGCCTATGAGCACGAGCAGCGCCCAAATCAATCGTTTTCTCATCTCTCCCTTCCTCGTTGGCCCGTTTCCCCCGGCGGACTATCTCATCGTCCGTAGCATCGAGGCGTGCTCGTAGAGGCTTTCACCGCCGCGCTCATCTGCCTCGACCCCGGCCACGGGACGGCTCCTTCGGTCGGGCGGCAGCGCGAGCCGATCGGCCCGGGCTCCCGCGTCACGAAGATCAAGGACGGCGGCGGCGCGGCGGGTGAGGCCGACATCGCGCTCCAGATCGCGCGGCGCACGCGGACACTGCTCCTCCGGCGCGGGTACCGAGTGGCGATGACGCGCACCGGCTCCAGCTACCGCGGCGGGAACATCGCGCGCGCACGGTTCTGCAACGCTCACGGTGCGGCGCTGATGCTGCGAATCCATGCCGACGGCTCGGCGAATAGCTCGCAGCGCGGGATCTCGACGCTGACGCCGGCCTTCCACCGCGGCTGGACGGATGACGTCTACGGCTCAAGCCGCCGCGCCGCGCGTGCGATCCAGTCCGGGCTCGTGCGGGCAACGGGCACCCGGGACCTTGGAGTCGTCGAGCGCTCCGACCTCACGGGCTTCAATTGGGCCGATGTGCCCGTGGTGCTCGCGGAGACGGGCTTCTTGAGCAACCCCGTTGACCGGCGGCTGCTCCGCTCGAGCGCGTATCAATGGCGGATCGCCAGCGGGCTCACCGCCGGGGTCGCCGCGTTCAGTCCTCCTCGTTAGCTCCGCGCATCCGGTCGACGACGGAGCGACCCTCGGCATGCACCGCCTGGCGCCGCTCCGCGGGATCCGCGGGGAGGACCTCGGCGGCGTCCACCGTCGTCTCGGCAGACTCGAACTCGTCGCGATCCTCGGCCACGACGCGTGATTCGTCGAGGCGCTGACGGAGCGCATCCGCGCGAGGATCCTGCTCGATCTCGACCCAGCCGGGCGGCCGTCGGCGGACCGTGCGCCAGAGCGCGGCTGCCCCCACGGCCAATCCGCCGGCCAGCAACGCGATGCGGCGCTTCACCAGGGCGATGCTACACTGCCCGCCGCTTCCTGCCCCGTTGCCGCGCAGCGTGGCCGTCCAGACCGAAGGAAGGACTGTGTCGCCCTACGAAATTCTGCTCATGCTCGATCCGGAGCTACCGGAGGAGCGCCAAAACGAGATCGTCACCCGCACGCGCGAGCTGATCGAGCGCGGCGGAGGGACATGGGATGCCGACGACGTCTGGGGGCGGCGCAAGCTCGCCTACGAGATCGACCACAAGACGGACGGCGTGTACCACCTGCTGACCTTTTCGGCCGAGCCCGAGACCCTCGACGAGGTCTCGCGCGTCCTCAAGATCACCGATGGCGTCATGCGCCACATGGCCGTGCGGCGGAGCGAGCACCGTCCAGCCGGGACGGTAGCGTCGCCGCGTGAGGACCGGCAGGATGCACCGGAGCCCGAACCCGTCGCCGTAGAGGAGGAGTAGGCATGGCCAATATCAACCGCGTCGTTCTCGTTGGGAACCTGACCAAGGACCCCGAGCTTCGGCACACACCGAGCGGCACCGCCGTCTGCAAGCTCCGCATCGCCGTCAACACCCGCCAGAAGGACTCGTCCACGGGCGAGTGGGGGGACAAGCCGAACTACTTCGACGTCACCGTCTGGGGCAACCAGGGCGAGAGCTGCGCGCAGTACCTCTCGAAGGGGCGCGCGGTCGCCGTCGACGGTCGCCTCGACTGGCGTGAGTGGGAGGCGCAGGACGGCACCAAGCGGCAGGCGGTCGAGATCATCGCCGACACCGTCCAGTTCATCGGCGGCCGCGGCGAGGGTGAGGGCGGCGAGCGCCAGTTCGTTCCCACCGGCGCCCAGCAGGAGAACGCCGACTTCTCGCCCTCGGCAACCGACGACGACATCCCCTTCTGATGGCCAAAGCGCGGAGAGGGGAGCAGCGCAGCGGACGTCGCGGTCCGCCGACCGGGCCCATCAAGAGGCGGTCCTGCCAGTTCTGCCGCGACAAGGTCGACGAGGTCGACTACAAGAACGCGAACCAGCTCCGGCGGTTCGTCTCCGAGAAGGGGAAGATCCGCTCCCGCCGCATCACCGGCACCTGCCGGCGCCACCAGCGGCAGGTCGCGCTCGCCGTAAAGCGCGCGCGCGAGATGGCGCTGCTGCCGTACGCCACCACGTA
>DASSXA010000376.1:0-2389 GCA_035704315.1 Gaiellaceae bacterium | reverse complement strand
CCGGGCATCAGCACGGCACTGAGCCGCGCACACCCGCCGACTCCGCACGACATCATGCTCGTGCACGAGCTTCGCCTCGACGACACGGACCTCGCGTTCTTCGGCACCTTCACGACGTTCGGAACCGCTCGCGACCTCACGCTCGCAGAGCTCACGATCCTGGCCTTTTATCCAGCCAACTCGGAAACCGCGATGCGGATCGCCACCGCCGTCAGCGAGACGCAGACCGACTGATCAGGTCCGCAGCTCGGCGACAGCGGATGCGACGCCCGATACCGACGTCAGCCAGTGCGCGGGTCGATGGCGACCCGTGCTGGCGGGACGCTGTCGGACGGTCCCGGGCGGGACCGCCCATGACACGCTTGAACGCCCGTGCGAAGGCGGCCTCGAGCGGTAACCGAGCCGGTGCGCAAGCTCCCCGACGGTCGCGCCCTCGTCGCGCAATGAACTGAGCGCTACCTGCATCCGCCAGCGCGCGATGTAGTGCATCACGGGCTGGAGCGCGCCGAGCCAACCGTCCGAGTAGCCCAGTGTGCATATACCGGGTATCAGACTTGCGCCTGGTGGGCCATACCTGGTATACATACGCAGTATGCCCACCTCGAAGAGCCACTCATGAGCGTCCCACACGCCCTTCTCGCCCTCCTCAGCGAAGGCCCGAAGTACGGCTTGCGCCTGCAGAACGAGTTCGAGTCGCGGACCGGCGAGGTCTGGCCGCTGAACGTGGGGCAGGTGTACACGACGCTCCGGCGCCTCGAGCGCGATGGACTGGTCGAGGCAGACGGGGAGGGCGAGCGGCAGAAGCAGTACAGGATCACCTCCGCCGGAGCCCAAGAGCTCACGGACTGGCTTCGCACCCCGCCCGACCTCGTCCCGCCCCCACGCGACGAGCTCGTCATCAAGGTGCTCGTTGCCCTTCAGGTTCCCGGCATCGACGTGCACGAGCTCCTGCAGGTGCACCGCCGGCACGTGATCGAAGTCATGCAGCGCTACACCCGGATCAAGGCGACGGCCGGGGAGGATGACATGCCGCTGGTGCTCGTCGCCGACGCGGAGCTCTTCCGCCTGGAAGGGATCATCCGCTGGCTCGACGCCGCCGACGTCCGCCTCAGGCAGCTACCGCAGGTCACGCCGGCATCGCCGGCCGACCTGCCTCTCGAACCAACTTCACCGATGGAGGTTTCGCCATGAGCACCGCGCTCGAACTGCGCCACGTATCCAAGACCTACGGCTCCGGCCCGACGGAGGTGGACGCCCTGCGAGACGTCGACGTCTCCGTCGAGCGCGGTGAGCTCGTGGCGATCATGGGGCCGAGCGGCTCCGGCAAGAGCACGCTCTTGACGATCGCCGGCAGCCTCGAGGAGCCCACCAGCGGCCAGGTGCTCGTCGACGGGGTCGACATCGCGAGCGTCTCCCGCTCGGATCGGGCGAAGATGCGGCGCCGGTCGATCGGGTATGTCTTCCAGGACTTCAACCTGCTGCCCGGGCTGACGGCCCTCGAGAACGTCACTCTGCCCCTCGAGCTCGACGGCGTCCGCGCGAAAGCCGCCAGGGAAGCCGGATTGCAGGCGCTCGACGAGCTCGACGTCACCGAGCACGCCGATCGCTACCCCGACGAGCTTTCGGGCGGCCAGCGCCAGCGGGTCGCGATCGCACGTGCCATCGTCGGCGAGCGTGGCTTGCTGCTGGCCGACGAGCCCACCGGCGCCCTCGACTCCGTCAACGGCGAGGGTGTCATGCGCCTGCTGCGGGCGGCGACGCACAGGGGCGTCGCAGGCGTCGTCGTCACCCACGAGGCGCAGCTTGCGTCCTGGGCCGACCGCGTCGTCTTCCTGCGCGACGGCCGCGTCGTCGACCAGACCGTCGCGCCTCCGGGCCCCGAGTCGCTGCTGGCGGCGGGTGATCGGCGATGAGTGCGGTCGCGCAACCGACACCGCTGCACGGCCCGCGCAACGGAGGCGTCGCCGCGCGCCGAGCGGTGATCCGCTGGGCCGGGCGCATGTTCCGGCGCGAGTGGCGTCAGCAGCTCCTTGTGCTGGCGCTCCTCACAGTCGCAGTGACGGCCGCGATCAGCAGCATCGCGATCGTCCACCACATTGGCCCCCCCGACAACTCCGAGTTCGGCGAGGCAAACACCCTGCTGGAGTTCGACGGCTCCGACGAGGGGAAGCTCGAGGCCGGAATAGCCGCCGCTCGGAAGCATTTCGGGACGATCGACGTCGTTGCCCGCCGCTCGGTCACCGTCCCGGGCAGCGTCGACACCATCGACTACCGAGCTCAGGATCCGAACGGACCATACGGAGGCGTGCTGCTCGCACTCCGCCAGGGCCGCTACCCGGCCCGAGCCGACGAGGTAGCAATCACCGACGGCGTGGCCGAGTCCCTGCGG
>DASSXA010000187.1:0-4660 GCA_035704315.1 Gaiellaceae bacterium | reverse complement strand
AACATCGGCCTGGCCGACAAGGCGGACGAGTATCCGGACCGGCTCTCCGGCGGGCAGCAGCAGCGGGTCGCGATCGCGCGCGCCCTCGCGATGGAGCCCAACCTCCTGCTTCTCGACGAGATCACGAGCGCGCTCGACCCGCAGCTGATCGGGGAGGTGCTCGCCCTCGTTCGCGGCCTGGCCGGTGTGGGGATGACGATGATCATCGCCACGCACGAGATGGGCTTCGCCCGCGATGTGGCCGACAAGATCTGCTTTCTCGACGCCGGCGTCATCCTCGAGGAAGGGCCCGCCGAGCAGCTCTTCTCGGAGCCACGCGAAGAGCGGACACGCGAGTTCCTGCGCCGGATAATCGAGGCGGGGCGGATCTAGTGACTCTCTACGACCGCTTTCGTCGGGCGCGGAAGGCGCCGCTCGCCGTCGCCGGGATCCTCGCCACGCCCCTCTTCTTCGTCGCACTGATGGCGTTCTCGCTCTGGCTCGACAAGCCCACGGTGACGGTGAACGAGAACGGAGCCGAGGTTCTCGGCGATCCGTCACGCGCCACCGTCGGAAAGATCTACCTCCTTTCGTTCGGCGTTACCGCCGGCATCGTCCTGGTCGGCGTCGCGGCGCTCTTCGTGCCGAGGGTAGGCGTTCACGTGTCGGCGCTCGCCGCGATCGCGGTAACGATTGCGCTGCTGTTACCACTCGGCACCTGGGAGACCGAGCACACGGCGCGATATCCGCTGGGAGTCGACCTCATCCCGAGGAGCGATCCCGGAGACCTGCTGCTCCGCGGCGAGTGGGAGGAGAACGCCCACCAGGCGGCACGGCAGATCGGGTTCTGGACGATTGCGCTGGCGATCACTGCGATTGTCGTCGCGACGGCGCTCGATATCCGGCGCAGGCGGAGGCCCGTTCCGCCGCCTGTTCCGCCGCCGCCTGAGGTCGTCGGCGGCGAGCCGACGATCGTGCAGCGCTAGCCCCGTCTCACGGGCAGCGGGACGACGAGGAACAGGAGGGCGAGCAGCAGCGCAACTGCGCCAACCCCGCCGAGTGAGATCCGAAGGCTCGCGACCTCGGCGAGCCCGCCGACAACCGCCGGCCCGACGAGGAAGCCGAGATACATGAGCGTCGTGACCGACCCGATGACCGTGGCGCGTTCGCTGCTCACGGCTGCACCACCGGCGAGAGCCAGCACCGTCGGCGCCAGAACCGAGCACCCGGCGCCCGCGAGCACGATGCCGGCCAGGGCGACCGCGGAGGTCGGCGCAACCGCGGCCACCGCCGTCCCCGCTCCGGCGACCACCGAGCCGGTGACGAGCAGCCTCCGCTCGGACCACCGTTCGAGGAGACGGTTTCCTCCCAGCCGCCCGGCCGTCATGGCAGCCGCGAACACCGCCGGCCCGAGCGCACTCAAGGCCGCCGTGGCGCCGAGCGTGCGTTCGAGGTACACCGCGCCCCAGTTCTGCCACGCGCTCTCGATCCAGAAGGCGAAAGCGCCGAGGCAACCGAGAACGATTAGCCAGCTCGGCACGCGCTGAAACAGACGCGGCCGCTCGTGTGCTGCCGGTGGGACCCACGGCTCCGCACGGTCCGGCCAAACCGCGACTGCACTCACCCCGATGGAGAGCGCCACGAGCAGGAACACAGTCGGCGCTCCAGCTCCTGCCCAGCGAAGAACGCCGGTCCCCAGGCTTGCGGCGACCACCGCCGCCGAGAAGCACGCATGGGCGAGGTTCAGCAACGGCCGTCCGGAGGCGCTCTCCTCCCGTACCGCGTCGGCGTTGATAGTCACGTCCACCGCCCCGGAGGCGGCTCCGACGACGGCTAGGGCGAGCGAGAGCTGCAGCGGCGACACCGCGAGGCCCGGCAACACGCCGGTAACGGCGAGCCCGCCAATCGTCAGCGGAGTGAGCATCGGCCCGAAGCGATCCATGAGCACGCCCGTTGCCCGCATCGACACCAGGGCTCCGACGCCGACGAGCAGTAGCGCGAAGCCCAGCTCGGCGTCGCTTGCGCCCGAGCGGTTCTGGACGGCCGGAAGCGCCGCGCCCCAGGCGCCCCAGTAGACGCCGAGCGCCGCGAAGCCGAGCAGGACTTTCGTGCGCCGTACCGTCAGCACGGGTTTTCAAACTGGGCCGTTTGTGAAACGCTGAGCGAGCGATGCAGCCGCGCCGCCGCACCGCGGGGGGCACCGACAGCGACGACGCCGTCTTTGCTTGCGCGCTCCAGGACCCGGAGGTCCTGCTCGTCCGCTGCGCCTGGTGCGGCCGGTACTCGCTCGGTTCGCAGTGGATGGAGAAGGGCGACCTGCCTCAGGTACGTGGTCTCGATGAAAAGCTGCATAGCGACCAGATCACCCACTCGATTTGCCCGGACTGCGTCAGCGTGCGCGACTAGGATCGACGTTTCCCCGGTACTCGACGGAAAGGACACTCATGCGCCTCATCGCCCGCCTCGACGAAGCTCGTCGCCGACGCAACATCCTCGAGCATCCCTTCTACACCCGCTGGGAGCGCGGTGAGCTGACGCGCCAGGAGCTCACGGCCTACGCCGGGGAGTACCGGCACGCCGTCGTCGCGCTCGCCGCCGCCGCCGACAGGGCGGCGCCGCTCGCCGGCTCGGAGCATGCCGCGGAGGAGCGCTCGCACCTCCGCCTCTGGGACGAGTTCGCCTCCTCGCTCGACGCCGAGCTCGACCGAGCGCCCCGTCCCGAGACGGAGCGCTGCGTCAGTGCCTGGACCGCCGCGGCCGATCCGCTCGAGGCGCTGGCCGTCCTCTACGCGATCGAAGCCGGCCAGCCCGAGGTCTCGACCACGAAGCTCGAGGGCCTCGTCGAGCACTACGGCTTCGAAGCCAGCGGCGGCGGTACGGCGTATTTCCGTGTGCACGCTGAGCTCGACCACGAGCACGCCGCTCACTCCCGTGAGCTCCTCGAGGCGAATGCAGCGCAGACCGACGAGGATCGACTGGTCGCCGCGGCCGAGGAAGCCCTCGACGGCAACTGGACGCTCCTCGACGGAGTCTCGGCCTAGCCGAACTTCTCGGGGCCGTCCGGGTCTCGGAAGCCCGCAATCCGAGCGAGGTGGGCAAGCACCAGCCCGCCCAGTACCGCACTCGCGAGAGCGAGGAATCCGATCAGCGTGATGACGAAGGGATCACTGAGCGGACTGGCAGCGGCCCCGGTCGCGCGGTCGGAGAGACCCTTTGCCGTGCTGCCCACAACTCCAGCGGCCTCCACGAACGGTGCCTTGACCCTGTCCTTGACCGCCGCGACGAGCCCGCCGCCCGAGCCGTCCCCGTCGTCTCGGCCTGCAACTGCGCTCGGATCGGTCGAAGCGGAGGCGAGCTGGGCTATGGCCCCGCTGCAGACGCTCGCGCTGCGGGCCTTGCGAACCTGCTCCTTCGTGATCTTCCCGCGTGCGACGACGATCGGCACCGCCGCGGCATCCCTCGTCGCACCGCGGGCGCGGATGACGAGGCGGTAACCGCCCTCGGGAAGGGCCCGTCCACGCAGACGCCCGCGGAAGCGAATCCGGTTCACGCCTGCGTGCGCGCGGACGACGAAGCTCCCAAGGCGCTTGCACGACGGATACACGCGCACGATCGTGACCCGCAGAACGGCCGGCCGCGAAAGCCGGAAGATCAGCGTGATCCCGCCGCCTTTCCTGCCCGGACGAACCACGCCGCGCGAGGCGCGCACAGGACTCCGTCGCGCGCGGTCCTCGGCACTACAGCGCTTGGGCTGCGGCGGGCAGCCGCCCACAGCCGTGAATGGCCCGACTGTCACGGCTCCGGCGCTCGAGCCGGACCCCTGCGCCCCGGGGGCGCCCGAGCTTGTCCCCGAGGAGCCGCTCTGAGATCCACCTCCCTGCTGACTGCCGCCGCCGGGTGATGACGAGTTCGAGCCTCCCGTCGGCGACGTCGACGCGCTGACCGTCGTGACGCCGGGCACCTGCACCGTCGCAGTGACCGTTGGCGCGGGCGGCGGTGGCGACGGAGACGGCGGTGGCGGTGGCAGCACCGGCGGAGGCGGCGGAAGCGTGGGCGGCGGCGGGAGCGGAGGCGGTGGTGGCAATGGCGGTGGTGGCAGCGGAGGAGGCGGAAGCGGCGGTGGCGGCGGAAGAGGCGGGGGCGGAGGAAGCGGAGGAGGCGGGAGCGGAGGAGGCGGGAGCGGTGGAGGCGGCGGAAGGGGCGGTAGCTGCGCCTGCGCCGCAGAAGGCCCGAACTGCGCACCGATCGGCGAGCCTGCCGCCAGTACCAAGAGGCAGGTCATCACCGCGATCACCGAAAGGATGAGCGCGCGCCGCATCTGAACTCACAATGCGCTGCTAACCCGAATGGATACGCACATCCGGCGTCGACGAGACCGCAAGTTCAAGCACCCGGCGGCATCCAATAGTCTCGCGGCGTGAGGCGAGCGCTCGCTCATGCGGTCCTGGCCGTCCTACTGGGAGGTGGCCTGGCGAGCGCGGCCCCGCCGCGGTGGCGGACCGCCGCGCCCGTTCCGGTTCCACGCACAGAGGTTGCGGCGGCCGTCTTCGGCCGTGAGGTCGCCGTCGTGGGCGGCTTTCTCGTCAACGGCCAGAACACGACTCGGGCCGATGCGTACTCCCCTGCTCGGAACAGCTGGCGACGGCTTCCGAATCTGCCGGTGCGCGTCGACCACGCGATG
>DASSXA010000133.1:0-7790 GCA_035704315.1 Gaiellaceae bacterium | reverse complement strand
GTCCTCGCCAGCATCGTGCTGCTTCTCGCCGTCTTGGCGGTCGGGGACACGATCAACGGCGCCCGCCGGTGGCTGCACTTCGGCCCGATCGTCTTCCAGCCGTCCGAGCTGGCGAAGCTCTCGCTGCTCATCTTCGCCGCCGCCTACCTCGCCCGCCGCCCGGCACCACAGACCCTGGGAGAGCTGCTCAAGCCGCTCGGCATCCTCACCGGCGTCGTCTGCACGCTCGTACTTGCCGAGCCGGACTTGGGCACGGCGATCACGATCGCGATCATGCTGGCGGGAGTTCTGGTCGTCTCCGGCGCTCCGGGCCGTCTGCTCGCGATGGCCGGCGGGCTCGGTGTCGCGCTGATTTTCGCCGCCGCCTGGTTCGAGCCCTACCGGCGCGCGCGGCTCCTGAGCTTCCTCGACCCCTGGAAAGACGCGCAGGGCGCAGGCTTCCAGTCCGTGCAGGCGATGATCGGCCTCGGGTCGGGGGGCATCTTCGGCACCGGCCTCGGCCAGGGCGTCCAGAAAAACTTCTACCTGCCCGAGGCCCACACGGACATGATCTTCGCGATCATCGGCGAAGAGCTGGGGCTCGTCGGCGCCACCGCGCTGATCGCGGCGTATGGCGCGTTCGCGTACGCCGGCTTCCGGGTCGCACTCTCCTGCCGGGACCCGTTCGGAAAGCGTCTCGCCGCGGGGCTGACGACGCTCGTCTGCGGCCAGGCGCTCGTGAACATCGCGGCCGTGATGGGAGCAGCCCCGCTGACCGGGATCACCCTGCCCTTCGTCTCTTACGGCGGCTCGAGCCTGATCGTCGGTCTTGCCGGCGTGGGAATCCTCCTTAACATCGCGGGCGATGGCGGCCGAGAGAGGACCCGTATGCCTGATCGCGACCGGAGGAACCGCAGGACACGTACTCCCGTCGCTCGCCGTGGCCGAGGCGCTTCGCGCCCGCGGCGCGACCGTGACGTTCGCCGGGTCCCCAGGGCGGTTTGAGGCCAAGCTCGTCCCGGAGGCGGGCTTCGAGTTCGATTCGTTCGAGGTCTCGGGGCTCCCGCGCACTCCGGGGATCGCTCAGATCCGGGCGGCGTGGCGCGCAGCGGGCGCCGTTCGAGCCTCTAGGAAGATCCTCAAGCGGCGCCGGCCGGAAGTCGTACTCGGCGGAGGAGGCTACGTCTCCGGGCCGATGGTGCTGGCGGCGGCGGCGGAGCGGATTCCCGCCGCCCTCATGGAGGCAGACGCGCACATCGGTCTCGCCAATCGCCTCGCCGCCCCGTTTGCACGCCGCGTCTTTCTCTCGTTTCCGATCTCAGGCAAGGACCAATCGAAGTACCGCTTGACCGGACGACCGATCCCTGCCGTTTCGCAGGCCACGATGTCGAGGCAGGAGGCGAAGAGTCGCTTTGGCCTCGCTCAGGAGCCGACGCTGCTCGTGTTCGGTGGAAGCCAGGGGGCGCGCAGTCTGAACGAGCTCGCTGTCGAGAGCTTCGGCGCGGCGGGGCCTGCCGTCCTGCATCTCTCCGGCGAGCGCGACCACGCCCACCTGAAGGGGCGGGTCTCCAGGCCGGACTACCGGCTGTTTGCCTACGTCGAGGACTTCGGCACCGCGCTTGCCGCCGCGGACCTCGTGCTTGCCCGGGCCGGTGGCTCGGTGTGGGAGGTGGCCGCTGCCGGGCGTCCGGCCATCCTTGTCCCCTACCCCTTCGCCACGTCGGACCACCAGGCGAAGAACGCCCGTTACTTCGAACAGGCTGGGGGAGCAATCGTCGTTCCGGAGCGGGAGCTCGGCCAGGTGCCGGAGCTGGCCCGCTCGTTGCTCGACGACCCTGAGCGGCTGGAGGAGATGTCGGCGGCGATGTCCCGCGTGGCCCGCCCCGATGCCGCCGACGAGATCGCCCAGGAGCTGATCGCCCTTGCGGCCGCTCGCCGGTAGGAAGCTCCACTTCATCGGAATCGGCGGAGCGGGGCTCAGCGGCTACGCCCTCCTCGCGCACGCATGGGGGGCGGAGGTTTCCGGATGGGACCGGTTCGAGACGCCCTACCTCGGGCATGTCCGGACCGCTGGGATCCCGGTCGTGATCTCTGACGAGGTCACGGCCGCGCCTGACGCTGCCGAGCAGATCGTCTCGACGGCCTTCGCGGCGCAGGCCGAGGGGACGAGCCGGGCCGAGTTCCTGGCCGAGCTCGTCTCGCTCCAGGACGCAATCGTCGTCGCGGGCGCACACGGGAAGACGACGACCGCGGGAATGATCGCCTTCGTCCTCGAGCGGCTCGGCGAGGATCCGTCGTTTCTCATCGGGGCGGAGATTCCCCAGCTCGGTGGAAACGCCCGTGCCGGGACGGGCTGGCTCGTCGTCGAGGGCGACGAGTCGGATCGGACGATCGAGCGCTTGCGGCCGAAGATCGCCGTGGTGACGAACGTCGACCTCGACCATCACAGCGAGTTCGGCTCCCTGGCCGAGGTTCAGGAGCTCTTCGAGCGCTGGCTGTCTCGAGTCCCGCAGGTGGTGCGGGCCGACGAGTTGGAGCCGTTCGCGGGCGAGCTCGGTCTTCCCGGCGAGCACAACCGGCGGAATGCGGCCGCCGCACTCGCCACGCTGGAGTTGGCGGGTGTGCCGGGAAAACGGGCCTGGCCGGTCCTGCGCGAGTTCCGCGGCGCAGGCCGGAGGCTCGAGGAGCACGGCGTCTCCGGCGGAGTGCGCGTCGTCGACGACTACGCGCACCATCCAGCCGAGATCGAAGCGACGCTCGCGGCGGTGCGCGAGCAGGCCGACGGGCGCGTGCTCGTGCTCTTCCAGCCGCACCTCTACTCACGGACGCGGCATCTCACTCGAGAGCTCGCTGGGGCACTCGCCGCAGCCGACGTCGTTGCGGTCGCCGATGTGTATCCCGCCCGCGAGCAGCCGCTCGAGGGCGTCACCGGGAAGCTCGTGGTCGATGCACTCGTCGAGCGGCGGCCTGGCATGCCGGTGGCCTGGATGCCGCGGATCGAGGACGGCGCCCATTTTCTGGCGGGACGCGCCCGCGCAGGTGACGTCGTCCTCACGATCGGCGCGGGGGACGTCGACCGCGCAGCCGGATTGGTCCTCGGGCAGCTTCGATGACGCTGGGGTTGGAAGAGCAGGTACCGCTGTCGCGGTTCACGACGCTCGGGACGGGCGGGCCCGCACGCTGGTTCGCGCGCCCGGGGACGGAGGACGAGCTCGGCTCGGTCCTCCGATGGGCGGCAGAACGTGAGCTGCGCGTGGCTGTGGTCGGCCTGGGCTCGAACCTGCTCGTCGCGGACGAGGGCGTGGATGGGCTCGTCGTGAAGCTCACCGGAGAGCTCGCGTCGGCCGTGACCGAGGGAGAGCGTCTGCTCGCCGGAGGCGGTGCGCCGCTCGCCGTCTCGCTCCATCGCGCCCGGTCCGCCTCCCTCGGCGGATTCGAGTTCGCCTGCGCGATTCCGGGGACGGTCGGCGGCGGCGTCTGGATGAACGCAGGCGCCTACGGCGGTGACATCGCCGGTGTCCTGGAACGAGCACTGGTCGTCTCTGCGGAAGGGACGGACTGGCTCACTCCAGCCGGGCTCGGGCTCGAGTACAGGCGGTCGGGACTCGCCCACGGGGAGGTCGTTGCCCGGGCGGAGTTCCGTCTCACGCCGACCCCCGAGGAGGAGATTCGCGCGACGGTCGCCGGGATGCAGGCACAGCGGAAAGCGGCGCAGCCGACCAACAAGCGCACCTTCGGCAGTGTCTTCAAGAATCCCAGGCATGAGCTGACAGCGGGGCGAATGCTCGAGGCGTGTGGCCTGCGCGGCCATCGAATCGGAGGCGCGCAGATCTCACCGCGGCATGCGAACTTCATCGAGAACGCCGATGGAGCTCGTTCGGGCGACGCGATCGCGTTGATGGCCGAGGCGCGCCGTCGGGCGCTCGAGGAGTTCGGCGTCGAGCTCGAGCACGAGGTGCAATTCCTCGGCGAGCTCATGCTTCCCGCGCTGTAGGAGCGGTCCACGCCGCGGCGAAGTCCGAGCTGTGCCCAAAGGACGACAGGCCGTTCTCGCCCGTGTGCGGACGCACGCGAATGCTCCTGTCGTAAACGTCCTCCCGTCGGGCCGGTCGCTCGCGATCGGCTTCGCACTGCTGGCGGCTGCCTCTCTCCTCTACATTGGCGCGCGCGAGACGAGTGTCTTCGCAGTTCGTTCCATCGACGTCGCCACCGAGCCGGCCGGACATTCCCGGCCGGTCGAGTCGGCGCTCAAACCGCTCGAGGGCACGAGCCTGCTGAAGGTGGACGAGGACGTGATCGCGGCGAAGCTCGAGTCGCTTCCGTACGTTCATCTGGTCGGCTACGACCGTGCCTTCCCGTCGGACCTGCGCATACGGGTGACGGTGGAGCGGCCGGTCGCCGTACTGCGCAGGGCGGACGAGAACTGGCTCGTCTCGGAGGAGGGGCGCGTCCTTCGCAAGCTTGAGCGCCGGTTACGGCGACCGCTGCCGGTCGTGTGGATTCCGGCGACCGCCGAGCCGGAGGTCGGCGCGATCCTCCGTACCCCCGGCGCGGCGGGCGGAGTCGCGGCACTCGCCGAGATCCGCACGGCTGACCAGAAGTTCGCCCGGCGCATCTGGTACGTCTCCACCCAAGACAACGGCGTGACGCTCGTGCTCCACGATCGCTTCGAGCTGCGCCTCGGCAGCGCGTCGGACCTGGCGCTCAAGATCGCGGTTGCCCGCCGCGTGCTCGCTGCGCTTCGTTTCGCCGGCACCGAGGCGGGCTACGCGGACCTCTCCGTCCCCGATCGGCCGGTCGTCGGCACAAGTCTAGACTCTCAAGTCGAGCCTTAGTCTTGGCGACGCCGCTCGGCGTTGACAGGCGACGCGACCGGCCCTAGGCTGAGCTTTGCCGTAGCCGGAGAAGGCGCGAGCTACAGTCGAGCTTGAGGTAGAGGAGCGTTGAGAGTGCGTGACCAGACTGGCAACTACTTGGCGGTAATCAAGGTCGTCGGCGTTGGCGGCGGCGGATCGAATGCGGTCAACCGGATGGTGGATGCGGGCCTCGGCGGCGTCGAGTTCATCGCGGCGAACACCGATGCGCAGGCACTGCTCGTTGTCGACTCCGACGTCAAGGTCCAGATGGGAGCCGATTCGACCCGAGGTCTCGGCGCCGGCGCGAACCCCGAGGTCGGGAAGAGCGCCGCCGAGGAGAGCCGAGACGAGATGAAAGACGTCCTCAAAGGGGCCGACATGGTCTTCATCACAGCCGGCGAGGGCGGCGGGACCGGCACAGGTGGCGCTCCGATCGTGGGAGAGATCGCGAAGAGTGATCTCGGGGCGCTCACCGTGGGCGTCGTGACACGGCCGTTTGGATTCGAGGGCCGCCGCCGCGCGGAGCAGGCGCACATCGGGATCGAGGAGCTCCGCGAGCAGGTCGATACGCTGATCGTGATCGAGAACGACCGGCTGCTTCAGGTCGTCGAGAAGAAGACGTCCATCCTGGACGCGTTCAAGATGGCCGATGACATCCTGCGCCAGGGCGTCCAGGGCATCACCGACCTGATCACCGTTCCCGGGATCGTCAACCTGGACTTCGCGGACGTGCGCGCGATCATGACCGAGGCGGGCTCGGCGCTCATGGGCATCGGCACGGCGTCAGGCGAGAACCGCGCGGCGGAAGCTGCGCACACCGCGGTTTCGTCGCCGCTCCTCGAGTCGTCGATCGAGGGCGCCACGGGAATCCTGCTCAACATCAGCGGGCCGCCGGACATGGGCCTCTTCGAGGTGAACGAGGCAGCGGAGGTCGTGACCGGCGCTGCCGACCAGAACGCGAACGTGATCTTCGGCGCAGTCATCGACGAGTCGCTGAAGGACGAGGTGCGCGTGACCGTGATCGCGACGGGGTTCGGTCCTGGTGCGCATCGGCGCCGCCGGCGAGCTGCCACCGAGGAAGAAGCACCGGCGCGGAGACGTGAAGAGGGCGACGAGCGGTTCGACGTTCCGTCGGACGTGCTCGAAGTCCCGTCCTTCCTCCGCGACTAGGTTCGAGGCGCCGACGAGGCCGGCATGGCCGGCCCAGGCTAGTCGCTCGGTAGCATCCTGGCGTCATGCAGACGCTGCAGCGGACGCCGCTCTACGAGCGCCATGGCGCCCTCGGTGCGCGCATGGTTCCGTTCGCCGGGTGGGAGATGCCGGTGCAGTACGAGGGCGTCATTCCGGAGCACCGCGCGGTTCGAAGCGACGCCGGCGTTTTCGACGTCTCGCACATGGGTGAGCTCGAGGTCGAGGGCCCGAGGGCCCACGAGCTTCTTCAGACGCTGCTCTCGAACGATCTCGACAAGGTCGAGCCGGGCGGCGCCCAATACACGCTGCTCACGAACGAGCGGGGGGGCATCGTCGACGATCTGATCGCGTACCGACTGGCGCCGGGCCGCTACCTCCTGATCGTCAATGCCGCGAACCGCGAGGGGAACTTCCAATGGATCAAGGAACGCGAGATCCCCGGTTCTGACGTCCGCGACGTTTCGGATGAGTTCGCGCTGCTCGCGGTCCAGGGCCCCCACTCGCTCGAGCGGCTGGGTCTGGGTGATGCGGCTCCGTTCACGTTCGCCATGGAAGATCTCGACGGGATCGAGTGCATGGTCAACCGGACGGGCTATACCGGCGAGGTCGGCGTCGAGCTGCTCGTTCCTGCCGAGGACGCCGTCGCGCTTTGGGATCGCGTCCTGGATCGCGGCGTCGTTCCGTGCGGTCTCGGTGCGCGCGACACCCTCAGGCTCGAGGTCTGCTTCCCGCTGCACGGCAATGACATCACTCAGGACACCGACGCGATCTCGGCCGGCCTGGGCTGGGTCTGCGCGCTCGACAAGGAGTTCACCGGTGCCGGAGAGCTTCGCCGCATCAAGCAAGAGGGGCCAAAGGAGAAGCTCGCTCCGTTCGTCATGGAGGAGAGCGCCATCCCGAGAGCCGGTATGCCGATCTCGGGCGGCGGCCGCGTCACGTCCGGGAGCCACTCGCCGATGCTCGATCGTGGCATCGGGATGGGCTACGTCCCGATCGGACAGAGCGAGCCCGGCACCGAGCTCACGATCGATGTTCGTGGACGGGACCGAAGCGCCCGAGTCGTGAAGAAACCCATCTATAAGCGGGAGGGCTGATGGCGGCCGAGGAGAGTTACCCGGGGGAGCTCCGTTACCACCGCGAGCACGACTGGGCGCGGATCGACGGCGACGAGGCCGTGCTCGGCATCACCTGGTTCGCGCAGGACGCGCTCGGGGAGCTCGTCCACTACGAGCCGCCCGACGAAGGGTCGACCGTCACCAGGGACTCGAGCTACGGCGAGGTGGAGTCCGTCAAGGCGGTCTCCGACGTGATCGCGCCCCTGTCCGGCGAGGTGATCGAGGTGAACCGGTCGGTGGTCGACGCGCCAGAGACCGTGAACGAAGACCCCTATGGCCAAGGCTGGCTGATCCGAATCCGCTTGACCGACCCCAGCGAGGCGGACTCACTGCTCGACGCCGACGCTTACCGCGGGGTCATCGCCGAGCAGTGACGTACGCACAGCTGACCGACGCCGATCGGGAGGCAATGCTCGAGACGATCGGCGTTGCCTCCGTCGAGGAGCTCTTCCGGGACATTCCGGAGGGTGTCCGCTTCGGCCGGGAGCTCGACCTCGGCGATCCGCTCTCGGAGCAGGAGATCGTCGAGCGCCTGAAGGAGCTCGCCGACCTGAACACCGACACGGGACGCGAGATCTCGTTTCTCGGCGCGGGGATCTACGACCACTACGTGCCGGCGATCGTCGACGCGATCCTGCAGCGCGGCGAG
>DASSXA010000095.1:0-3238 GCA_035704315.1 Gaiellaceae bacterium | reverse complement strand
GCTCTCGGCCCGTTCGCGGACGCCGTCGACGTTGTCGAGGATCCATTTGATCTTCGGTCCGGAGAAGTACGTGGCGATCGGAAGGCCGGTCTTGGCCCGAAACCGGTCCTGGCCGCCGTCCGCGGACAACTCGTTGCAGATCTGGTCCGTCCGGGTGTCCTGCCAGACGATCGCGTTGTGGACCGGTTCCCCGGTCGACCGGTCCCAGACGACCGTCGTTTCGCGCTGGTTGGTCACGCCTACGGCGGCGATGTCGGACGCCTGGGTCTTGCCGACGCCCGCGCTGACCATCTCCTGCGTGCGCTGCCAGATCTCGTTCGCGTCGTGCTCGACCCAGCCCGGTTTCGGATAGATCTGCTCGTGCTCCTTCTGGTCGACCGAGACGACCTGCCCGCCGTGGTCGAAGACCATGAACCGCGTGCTGGTCGTTCCCTGGTCGATCGCTGCTGCGTATTGCGCCATCCGCTACACCTCCTATGTCATTGCGGTGCCCCTCCAGGTGATGCTGCCGCGTCTCTCGGTCGCGAGCACCAAGCCGGAGGCCGCACTCGTCCGCAGCCAAGGCTGGACTGCCTTGGTAAGGGCGAGGGTGGGCTCTGGCGCCGCGTGATCGCGGGCGAGAGGCCGGGCGTGTATTGCCTGGAGGGGCACTAAGCAGCCCATGTGTCTGCGGCGGTCTTGACGAGCAGGTACGACGACGTCGCGCCCGGGTCCTGGTGGCCGGCACTCCGCTCGCCGAGGTAGCTCGCACGTCCCTTCTTGGCGACGAGCGGGGTGGTTGCTTCCATGCCCTCCTCGGCTGCCTGGGCCGACCTCCTGAGCGCCTCCTCGAAGGAGGCGCCCTCGGCGAGAGCTGCCGAGAAGGCATCTCTCGCCGGGATCAGAGCGTCGATCATCGTCTTGTCGCCGGGCTCCGCCTTGCCTCGCATCTCCACGCCCTTGACCGCCGCGTCGAGAGCCGCGGCCCAGTCCTCGGGCTCGAGCTCAGTCTTGCCGGCGGTCGCCATGCCCATCTGGAGGAACAACGTGCCGTAGAGGGGCCCTCCGGCGCCTCCGACGGTCGAGACGAGCGTCATGCCGACGGTCTTGAGCATGGCGCCGATGTCGTCTCCCTCCAGCCCGTCCAGCTTGGCGAGAACCGCCGTCATCCCGCGGTTCATGTTGATGCCGTGGTCGGCATCGCCGATCGCCGAGTCCAGACGTGTCAGGTACTCCTTGTTCTCCGCGACGGTTGCGGAGAACGTTTCGACCCAGCCGAGCACTTGGGCGTAGGGGACGCTCACTCCGACGGCCTCCACGGAGCCTCTAGACGCCCCACCGCAAGCCGGCCGTGCGAACTGGAGCGTCCCAGAGCCGAGTCAACTCGTCGTCGAGCTTGAGCAGCGTGATCGAGCAGCCGGCCATCTCGAGCGACGTGATGTACGCGCCGATCAGGTTCCGCCCGATCTTGATGCCGCGGCCCTCGAGCAGCTTGTTCAGCTCGTTGTAGACGATGTAGAGCTCGATCTGGGGCGTCCCGCCCATGCTGTTGACGAAAGCGAGGACCTCGTCGCCCTCCTCGAACGGGAGGTCGTCGACGATCGGCGTCGCCAGGGCTTCGACGACCTCACTCGCGGGAGCCAGCTTCCGGCGCTCCCGTCCCGGCTCCCCGTGGATGCCGATACCGATCTCCATCTCGTCGTCGCCGAGCTCGAAGGTCGGCGTGCCGGCCGCCGGGACGATGCACGACGTCAGAGCCATGCCCATGCTGCGGCCGTTCGCGTTTACCTTCCGGCAGAGGTCGGCGACCTGTTGGAGCGACTGCTTCTCCTCCGCCGCTGCGCCGCAGATCTTCTCGGCGAGCACAGTCGCCCCAACGCCGCGCCGGCCGGCCGTGTAGAGGCTGTCCTGCACGGCGACGTCGTCGTCGATTACGACCGCCTCGACCTCCATTCCCTCGCCGCGGGCGAGCTCTGCGGCCATCTCGAAGTTCATGACGTCGCCGGTGTAGTTCTTCACGATGTGCACGACGCCGGCCCCGCCGTTCGCGGCCTTCGTGGCCTCCAGCATCTGATCCGGCGTTGGCGAAGTGAACACCTCGCCCGGGCAGGCGGCATCGAGCATGCCCATGCCGACGAAGCCGCCGTGCATCGGCTCATGCCCCGAGCCGCCCCCCGATACGAGTGCGACCTTGCCCTGCACCGGAGCATCCGCCCGAACGACGTAGTTGGGCCCGAAGTTCACCTTGATGAGATCGGGGTGGGCTGCGGCCATCCCCTGGAGCGCCTCGGTGACGACGTCCTCGGGCTTGTTGATCAGCTTCTTCACGTTGCCTCACCCCCTTTCAGGTCAGAAGATTCCGGCGATCCGGCCCAGGACCTCGAGGTTGCCGGTTCCGGGCGCGAAGAATGCTTGGTAGGTGACGGCCCCGAGAATGCCGCCGATGATCGGCCCGACCACGGGGATCCAGGCGTAGTCCCAGTCCGAGTCTCGCTTGCCCGGAATCGGGAGCACGGCGTGGATGATGCGCGGCCCGAGATCGCGCGCCGGATTGATCGCGTACCCGGTGGGCCCGCCGAGCGAGAGGCCGATGGCGAACACGAGAAGGCCGACGAGGAGCGGCACGATGGCTTGGCCAAAAGCGAGCGACAGCGCCGCCTGGCCGATGCTCCCCGAGCCTGCCGCGGCGAAGTGCCCGACGATGAAGAAGATCCCGAAGAGCAGCATGAACGTCCCGATGATCTCGGTCACCAGGTTCGCGGGTTTGTTCCGGACCGCCGGCGCGGTCGAGAAGACAGCGAGCTTGAGGCCTGGGTCCTCGGTCTCTCGCCAGTGCGGCAGGTACGCGATGTAGACCAGGATCGCACCGATGAAGGCCCCGACGAACTCGCCGGCGATGTATTTGGGCACGTCGTTCCAATCCGTGACGTCCGTGACCGCGTAGGCGATCGTGACGGCCGGATTGAGATGCGCGCCGCTGAACTGGCCGACGGCATAGACGGCGAACGCGACCGCCATACCCCATCCGAACGTGATCACGATCCAGCCTGCGTTCTCGGCTTTGGAGCGCGCAAGCAGGACTCCGGCCACGACACCGTCTCCGAGCAAGATCAGGATTGCGGTCCCGATCACCTCGGCAGTGAAGATTTCCATGACACCCCCTTCTGGGTAAGAGTGCGCCGAGGAAGATCTCGCATGTTGATCGTCAAGTCAACGCGGTTGCGAACGCGGTTCGGTGCGCTCGAAACTCAGACGCGCG
>DASSXA010000067.1:0-3821 GCA_035704315.1 Gaiellaceae bacterium | reverse complement strand
CGATCGCGACCTCGACTACGTCGCCGGTCAGGTGATCAACCTGGCGACGGGCGTGGACGTGTCCGTTTCGCGGGTCGCCGACCTCGTCCTCGAGCTGCTCGGAAAGCCCGCCTCCCTGAAGGCGTTCGTCGAGGAGCGCCCAGGCCAGGTGCGCCGCCACATCGGATCGACCGAGAAGGCAGAGCGGCTGCTCGGTTGGCGCGCGCGCACCCCATTCGAAGAGGGCCTCCACCGTACGGTCCAGTGGTATCGCGAGAATGAGGCCTGGTGGCGAGCAGCTCGGGCCGCAAGCGTCTACTCGTTCTAGGGGCCGGACCGGCCCAGCTGGGGCTGCTCGAAGCAGCTCGAGCGCAGGGAATGTTCACGATCGTGGTCGACCGCGATCCCGGCGCGATCGGGTTCGCGCTGGCTTCGCGCCGCGCGATCATCTCGACCGAGGACGAACGCGGGATCGAGCGCCTGGTCGCGGCCGAACGGGTCGACGGGGTCATCGCTCCCGGGATCGACTGGCCCGTCGGCATCGCAGCCCGCGTCGCCGCCAAACATGGGCTCCCACATCCGCTTGAGCCATCCGTTGCGGGCCTCGCCGTCTCGAAGGCCCGGCAACGGGAGCGGTTGGACGTCGCCAGGGTTCCTCAACCCCGCTGGAAGCTCGTCTCCCGTCCTGAAGCAGGGCTCCCGGTGCCCGCTGTCGTAAAGGCGCCCGACCGGCAGGGGCAGCGCGGCCTGAGCGTCGTTCGCGACGAGCGGGAGCTGTCGGCGGCGATCGAAACGGCGCTGGAGGCCTCGCGCAACGACTCCGCGCTCGTCGAGGAGCTCGTGGAGGGCCCTGAGGTGACGGTCAACGCGTACTCGATCCACGGCCGTTTCTACGCGCTAACGGTGACCGACCGCCTCACGGCCGAGCCCCCGGCGTTCGGGGTCGCACTGGCGCACGTGTGGCCGCCCGAGGCCGACGTGGACGGCGCCGCAGCGGCACTCGCGCGGCGGGCGGTCGAGGCGCTCGGGATCCAGCAGGGGCCGACCTACACGCAGGTCCGGTTCGGCGCCGACGGCCCGAGGATCATGGAGGTGGCCGCGCGCCTCGGCGGCGGCCACGATGCGGAGCTCTGCGAAGCGGCACTCGGCGTGGACTTGAACGCGCTCGCGCTGGCCGCCGCGCTCGGAGAAGAGGTCGAGCCGCCCGTCCCGGAACGGCGCGTGGGCGGCGCCTGCACCGCTTTCCTGGTCCCGTCGCCGGGCGAGCTCGTCGCGCTCGAAGGGGAGGAGGAAGCGCGCCGCGGGGAGGGGATCGTCTTCGTGCGCGTCTACCGCCGTCCCGGCTTCCGGTTCGGCGAGTTCCGGACGGGTAGCGACCGCGCCGGCGCTGTGCTCGCCACGGGCGCGAGTCGCGAGGAGGCCTTGGAGCGGGCAAAGGGCGGGGCGGCTCTCCTACGCTTCGAGACCGATGCGGCTCTCGTCTGAACCCAGGCGCAAGACGATGCTCGGTTTCCAGCCTCCCGCCGTCGGCGAGGAGGAGATCGAGGCCGTCGCGGAGACAATCCGCTCCGGTTGGCTGACGACCGGCCCCCGCGCTGCGGAACTCGAAGAACGACTCGCCGAGTACCTCGAGACCAAACATGTGCTCGCGCTCTCCTCGGGGACGGCCGCGCTCCATCTCTCCCTCGTCGCGCTCGGGGTCGGTCCCGGCGACGAGGTGATCACGAGCCCGATCACCTGGCCGGCGACCGCGAATGTGATCGTCCATTGCGGAGCGACGCCTGTCTTCGTCGACGTTCGTGACTCCGACCTCAACATCGATCCAGACCGGGTCGCAGAGGCGGTGACCAGGAGGACGAAGGCGATCCTGCCCGTCCATCTCGCCGGACAGCCGAGCGACCTCGACCCGCTGTGGGCGCTCGGGATCCCGGTCGTGGAGGACGCGGCGCACGCGCTGGAGAGCGCGTACCGCGGCCGGAAGCTGGGCGGGCTCTCCGACACGACCTGTTTCTCGCTCTACGCCACGAAGAACCTTGCTGCCGGAGAGGGTGGGCTCGTCGCGACCAACCGGGACGATCTTGCAGAGCGCCTCGAGGAGCTGCGGATCATGCGCCGTTCCGGCGGCTCGCTCTACGACATCGCGGTGCCGGGGTACAAGGCCAACCTCTCCGACGTCCTTGCCTCCATCGCCCTCGTCCAGTTCGAAAAGCTCGAACGGCACCGGGCAATCCGCGAGCGGCAGTTCGGGCTCTACGACCAGGCCGTGGCCGATCTGGACGGCATCGAGCCGCTTGCCCGCGACCCCCGCGACAGGCACGCGCTGCACCTTTACATCGTCCGGATCGATCCCGAGCTCGCTGGTGGTACCCGCGACGACTACGCCTCGAGCCTCGCCGAGGAGAACATCGCCACGAGCGTTCACTTTCTCCCCGTTCACCGCCTCAGCGCCTACAGCGACCTCGACACGCCGCAGCTGCCGGTGGCCGAACGGGCCGGAGCCGAGGTGCTCTCACTGCCGCTCTCGCCGGCACATTCGGACGACGACATTGCCGACGCCGTCGCGGCGCTCGGCCGCGTGCACGCCCGCCTTACCGCATGAGCAGAGGCCTCAGGGTCGGACTGACCCTCATCGTCACAGGCCTGTGCGCGGCCTATGTCCTCTGGAAGATCGATGTCCGGCAAACGATCGAGATCCTCGGTGGGACCAGCGTCGGGTGGTTCCTCCTCGCCATGGCGATCACGCTGGTGACGACCTGGCCTATGGCGCTCAGGTGGAAGTGGCTTCTTGACGCCAAGGGGATCCATGAGCGCCTCCGCTGGTTGACGCGGGCTTACTTCGTCTCCTACGCCGCCAGCCAGGTGCTTCCGACCGCCGTCGGCGGCGATGCGGCCCGCATCTTCGAGACCGCGCGGCGCCATCCGGGGAACACCGGAACGATCGCCGGCTCTGTCGTGCTCGAGCGGGCGATCGGCGGCGCGGCAACGCTCTTGCTTGCGGCGATCGGGCTCGCTCTGGCGATCGGCGAGTACGACATCGACATCTACCTCTGGGTTGAGGGCATCTTCGTCGTCCTCACGATCGTCGGCGGCTTCGTCATCTTCTCGCGCCGCCTCCGCGGGCGGCTCCGCTGGCTGGCGCCGCTCCTCCGCCGGCTGCGGATCGAGCGCCCGGTCCGCGCGCTGTACGAGGGCATGCACGGGTACCGCGACCACGTCGGCGCGATCCTCGCCGTGTTCGCGCTCTCGCTCGTGGTCCAGATCGTCCGCATCCTCTCGATCTGGATGTGCGGCGAGGCGCTCGGAGTCGATCTCTCGCCGCGGCCCTATTTCGTGCTCGGGCCGCTGCTCTTCCTCGTGATGCTCGTGCCGTTCACGATCAACGGCCTGGCCGTCCGCGAGGCGTTCTTCGTCAGCTTCATGACGCGCCTCGACGTCAGCGCCGACGCGGCGGCCGCGACCGGCTTCCTCTTCTTCGTGACCACGCTGGGGCTCGCCCTTCCGGGGGCCGCGATCATCGCGTGGGAGGCGATCCGGTCGCCCGCGCAGCGCTCACTGCCGCATGCCTGACCTCGCGTTCAGCGGCGTCAGCCTGCGGCGGAGCCCGGCTTCGCCGGGCGGGAGCCGCAGGCGGTCAGGGGCGCGAGGTGACGTCGCGGCTGTGATCGTGACGTACAACGCGCTTCCGTACGTCGAGCGATCGTTGGAGAGCGTGGCCGGCCACCACACAGTCGTCGTCGACCACGGCTCGACCGACGGGACGCTCGACCTCGTCCGGAAGCGCTTCGCCTACGTGAGGCTCGTCGAGCAGGAGAACCTCGGCCTTGCCGCCGGCTGGAACCGAG
>DASSXA010000065.1:0-3589 GCA_035704315.1 Gaiellaceae bacterium | reverse complement strand
TGGCTCGGGCGGCGCGAAGTTGTAGCCGCCGGGAGCCACGTCATTGGGCGTGTCGGGATGGAAGAGCGACGCCAGGTACTGGATTTGTCCGCGGCCGACGCCGAGCTCGAATTGCCCACCGCCGTACATCCCGATGTCACGCTCCGCGCAGTAGTCGTACGCGTCTAGGAGGCGGCGCAGCGATCCGAACCGCGACGGCTTGATGTTCGTCATCTTCGGCCGCCTCGACTCGATGTCCTCGATGGAGTGGATCGGCGCATCCCAGGTGATGCGGTCACGATAGGGACGCAGCACGGGTTCGGTCTCGTCGGTGAGAGCCGGGTCTTCGAGCCAGGCCTCGGGAAACCCCTCAGCGACCAAGCGGTAGAGCTCCGCGCTCGGCGGGTTGTCGACGACGGTTCCCGAGTACTGCCCCTTCAGGTCGATCGAGTCGACCGCGCCGAGGTCGACCAGGTCGGCGACCAGGTCTCGAGTCCAGTCGTCGACCGCGTCGAGCTTGAACATCGTTCCGGGATAGAGCTCGAGCAGCCGCCGCACCGGCGTGATCGACGAGGGCTTACCGAGGCGCATCGAGACGACGAACCGCACCGGACGAGGCTGCCGCCCGAGCACTTCCGAGAGCGACGTCTCGGACTGGCGAAGCGCGAGATCCAAGGCCGCGCTCTCGAACGCCCAGCGGCGGTAGTCGTGGAACGCCTCCATTTGCGGCGGCTCCGGCCAGAGAGAGAGGCCGTCGAGCTGCCGTGCGAAGGAGTCGAGCGTCCACTCCCCCGCGAGCGGTAGCTCGGCGCCCGGGACCACGAAACGGTCGTGGTCCTCCGGGGTGTACGTGACGTCCTCGCCGAGCCCTTCCTCGCCGCGTCCGCGCAGGTGGACGGTCGTCGTCACGCGCGTGAACTCACTCGACACTTCGCGCTCGCGCCGCTCGAGCTCGTGGCCCTCGATCTTCAGCGGGAGATCGGAAACGAGTTCATACGTCGACACAATGGTGCGGAGTATGGGCAAGCGGGCCTTCGCCGCGGCAGCACTACTCGCCCTCGCCGGCTGCGGGGGGAGCGAGGACAGGCTCGAGGTCAGACTGCTGGCCCCGGCCGGCCTGGTCGGCGACGTGACACCGTTCGAGCGCGAGACCGGCTGCCGCGTCGATCTCCGCGTGTACGACGAAGGAGAGGACCTCGACGCGATCGCTCGACGCAGGGACGTCGATGTCCTCGCCGAACCGGTCCCGCCGGGAGAACGCGCAGACGACTCGGTGGAGCTCGTTCGCATCACGCTCTCTAGCGGCATCGAGATCACGGTTCCGAAAACGCTCGCCTCTGCCTTCCACGGCACCGTGCGCCCGGCCGGACGCCGTACGACGGCCTGGGTCATCCGGGAGGACGGCGACAACCGGGACTGCGCCGAGCGCTGGCTCGACTACGCGACGTCCCAGTAAACCTCCGTGTCGAGGAGCGCCAGGAACGATTCCGGATCGGGTATCGCCGACTCGGGCGCCCGGACGCCCACGAGCGGTATCCGGCCTTCGTGAAGCTCGACCGCAGCCCGCGCCGCGGGCTCCGACGTCGACTTCGCCGACCCGCCGCGCGTCACGGTCCACCCCGCGACGTGTGACCCGTTCCTTTCCGCCTCGACCAGATGTACCGCAATCGACCCTGCAGACTGCTCGTAGGGCTCCGGCTCTTCACCGTCGTCCAGCGCCAGCAGCTTCTCGAGCAGTCCGGGCGACAGGCAGAGCCTGAACGACGCGCGCTCGAGCGACGGATACGCGGACGGAAGCGTCGCGAGCTCCGAGTGCAGCGTGTAGATGCCCGTGGCGGAACCCACAGGCTCAGGAAAGTCCCGCACGGCTTCGCCTGAAAGCGGCTCTACCTCGACCGGATGCCCGTTCTGGACGACGACGGGCGACATGCTCAGCTCGTCGAGGAGTGTCCGCACCGAGTACGGAGCCGGGAACGGATGACCCTCCGCCGCCGGATCCCTCGTCACCGCCCAGATCTCCAGCGACGTCGGGGCCTCCGGGAGCCGCGCCACCGCTGCCGCCGCAAGCAGGTTCGTCTTTCCGGGTGCGGACCCCATCCCGAGCAGCGCGCCCACTCCACGAGCGCGGAATTCGCTGTCCAACGCAAGCTGCTCTTTTGTCACGTGGTAGAGCCCGCCGAGGTCGACGTAGTGCGCACCCGCGTCGAGCGCCCCGCGCATCACAGGGAGATTCAGGCGGTAATCGGCGCAGTTGACGCAGACGGCGCACCCCTCCAAGGCACGGACGACCGCCGCCGCGTCGGAGGCGTCGAGTCGCTCCTCCCCCTCGAGCCGCGCGTCACGCCGGACGACCGGCGCCTCCCACTCCTCGAGGAAGCGGGCGACGTTGCGCCCGATCGTCCCGGCTGCCCCGACGACGGCGATCACCGATGCTTCCGCCTACTTCAGGTCGGCGAGGATCTCGCCCGCCGCCCGCTCGCCCGTCTCGACGGCGCCGTTTAGATAGCCCTGGAAGTCGATCGAGGTGTGCTCGCCGGCGAAGTGGCAGTTGCCTTCCCGCGCTCGCTCCACTCCCGCGAACTGCGTGTACTGACCGACCTTCCAGTACGAGTACGACCCCTTGGTCCACGGGTCGCCCGTCCAGAAGTCGCGTGTCGCGCGGCCGTTCCACTGCTTGCTGATCCCCGGCAGGACCGGCTCGATCCGGTCGAGGAACTGCCGCGCCCGTGATTCGACCGTTCCAGACCCGAACGCTGCCCCAACCGCGCCCCCCGTGTAGTCGACGAGGATCCCGGAAGTACCGGGCTGAGCGCGCGAGACCTCCCAGGTGTTCTGATAGCCGGTGTCCGCGAACGTCTCCCCGGTCGACCGGAGCTTCTGCCAGTAGCGGCTCTTGAACTGCACGTGGAGCTTCGAGTTCGTTCCCATCCCGAGCTTGTTTATCGCCTCCAACTTGCGGGCGCCGAAACCCGCCTTCGAGATGTCGACGGACGAGCGGAGGATCGAAAACGGCAACGCGAGCACGACGTGATCGGCGGCCACCGTTCGGGTCGACGAGCCCTGCCGAAACGTCAGCAGATAGGTGCCGTCACCCCGAACCTTCACCGCGACGAGCTCCGAGCCGACGGTGATCTGAGCGCCGAGCGCGTCGCCGAGCAGCGTCGGGATCTGGTCGTTCCCACCCGTGACGCGATATTTCTCGTTCGACGCGCCGAAGATGCGGAGCTGCCCCTGACCGCGGTAGCCCAGGAGATAGATGAGGTTCAGCGAGCTCTGCTCGTCCGAGTCGGCGCCGTACTCGATCGTGTAGGCAACGGCGAGGAGCTGCCCGAGCTTGGAGTCGAGCCCGCCGGGGACGCTCTCCTCGATCCAGTCGACGACCGACATGTGGTCGAGCTCGTAGCCTCGCGGCGTAAAGCTGTCGAACAGCGTGGGGTAGCTCGCTGCGCTGAGGTCCGAGTGGAGCTTCTGCCAGATCTGCTTGATGTCGTCGATCGCCTGCGCGTGCGAGTAGTGCGAACCGTCGAAGTAGTAGGTCGGCTCGGTCCCGGAAGCCTCGCCCTGGAGCAGGTTCTCGAGCTTGAGCCCGAGCTCGCTCGCCAGGTGGCGG
>DASSXA010000364.1:0-3178 GCA_035704315.1 Gaiellaceae bacterium | reverse complement strand
GCGCGCAGCGGGTGCGTGCGGTCGAGCTCGTCGTCGCGGTAGGTCACGAGGACGAGCACAGCGGCGCGATCGACCTTGCGCGCGAGCAGCCTGAGAGCGTCGAGTGTCGCCTCGTCGGCCCAGTGAACGTCTTCGAGCACGACAATCGCCGGCCGTCGCCCACTCGTCTCGGCAAGCAGTGCGGAGACAAGGTCGTGGGCGCTCCCGCCACCCTCCAGGACGGCGCCCAGCTCCCTGCCGGCATCGTCGGCAATGTCCGTGAACGGTCCGAGCGGCCGAGGCGTGAACAGTGGATCGCAGGCGCCCCGTAGGACGCGCACGCTCGGCTCGCCGCAGAAGGCCTCGACCACAGCCGTCTTGCCGACACCTGCCTCTCCTGCGATCAGCACCAACCGTCCGCGGCCGTCAGCGGCCTGCACGAGCGCACGCCGAAGGTCGTCGAGCACGTCGTCTCGCTCGAGCAGGCCGGCCTGCTCGAGCGCGGGAGTTACAGCCATCGCTTAGATGGTTGTGCTTTCGCGGCTGCTTGGCAAGCCCGGGCAGTCAGTGCTGGCGGTCTTGGAGCAGCGCGAGGCGACCCGCTTCGGCCACCGCCTCGCCGCGGCTCTTCACATCGAGCTTGCGCAGGATCGCCGAGACATGGTGATCGACGGTGCGCGGCGAAAGGAAGAGGCGATCAGCGATCGCCGCGTTCCGAAGGCCGTCGGCGAGCAGGCGGAGAACGTCGACCTCGCGCGCCGTCAGGCCCGATCCATTCGTCCGCGTCGAGGGGCGCGGGCCGCGGGCTACGCCGCGCACGCCGAGCTCGCGAAGCCGCCGTGAGACGATCCATTCGAGCGGTTTGGCGCCGAGCTCCCTGGACTTCTCGAGCGCAAGACGCAGCATCGGCTCGTCCTCGCCCTCGCTGAGCGCCAGCGCGGCCTCGTATGGGGCGCCGAGCTTCGCCCACAACTCAGCCGCTCCCGCCCAATCGGCGGTGAGCTCGAGCCGGTATGGCTCTGCTGCCCCCACCCGCGTCTGTTCGTCGACGCCGCCGCGCCGACGCCAGGAGGCGAGCTCACCGATGTACCAGGGGTGCCGACGCTCGAGCGCGAGCTCATACGCAGCTTCCGTTTCCTGGGCGATCGCGGCGGATTTTCCTTCGAGCCAGAGCGCCTCGGCACGTGTCGCCGCGACCCATCCAGTCATCTGCAGGTCGCCCACGGGTCGTGCAAGCTCGAGCGCTTCGTCGAGCAGCGGCCAGTACCCCGGATCACCGCGCCGCGCCCGTACGAGCGCGAGCACGATCAGCGCGCTCAGGCGCGGGCTTACAACGTCGCTCGGTGGAAGATCGAGAATCCCGGTCGCTGTTTCGGCTGCGTTTCTCCAACGCCCTTGAGCGAGCTCCGACTCCGCCTGTGCCCCGACCAGGCAGTTCAGCCAGGCCTCGAGTCCGGCCTCGCGGCAGTACTCGATGCCCGGCACGATGCAGCCGTCCGCCCGCTCCCATTCGCGGCGGAGAACCGCGATCGAGGCGAGGTTGATGTACGCCCGGCCGACGTCGGTGGCCAATCCAGCCTCTCTCGCCAGCTCGAGGCTGCGTTCGAGCTTTTCCCATCCCTCCTCGACGCCGCGTTCCAGCTCGACGACGCCGACGTTGTTGAGCGCGTTCACGAGCGCCTCGGTGTCGCCCAGGCGCTCGGCGAGCCCGATCGCGCGCGAGCCCCACGTGATCGTCTCGTCATCGTCGCTCGCGAGCATTGCGACGTGCGACAGCGCGCTGTACGCACGGGCGAGCTCCCTTCCCGGAGGAAGCTGCTCGAGGACAGTTACCGCGTTCGCAGCCGCAACTCGCGACTCGGCGGTGCGTCCGATGCAGACGAGCAGTCGGGAGATCAACCGCAGCGTGTCGCCCTCCTTGAGCGGATCGGCCCGCTCCCGATGGATCGCGAGCGCCTCCTTCAACGCCTCGACGGCTTCGTCCCGCATCTCGGTCAGGTAACCCTCGTCTGCAAACCGCTCGAGCAGGTCCGCGCGCTTCTCGGCCGGCAGATGGTCGCCAAAGCGAAGCGCCCGGGCGTACTGCGCCTCAGCCTCGCGGTGAGCTCCCACCGACGAGGCGTACTCCGCCGCAGCGGGAGCGTAGTCCAGCACCGCCCCCGCAGCTCCGGCCCCTTCGGCGTGGTGCGCGAGGCGGCTGAGGTCGAGGTTGCCCGCCGGCGGCTCGGCGAGCGCGGCAAGCGCCTTGCGGTGGAGGCTCAGCCGGCGCCGGGGTCCCAGCGACTCCTCGACCGCCAGGCGCGCGAGCTCGTGCCGGAAGCCGACCGCACTCGGCCCTGTGACGAGCATCCCGGAGGCCAGGCACTCCTCTAGCCCGTCCGCATGCTCGCCTGCCAAGGAGTCCAGCAGCCAGAGCTCGACGCGAGGTGGGGCGATTGCGACGGCATCGAGCAACGCTCTTCCTTCGTCCGAGAGTCGATCTGCCCGCGCGAGCACCGCGTCGCGCACGGTCGGCGGGATGGCGCCGTTGCCCGAGGCGAGCACCTCGGTGACGAAGAACGGGTTGCCGCCGGTCTTGCGATAGAGCTCGCGGGTGTCGACGTGTGCTTCGGCTGCAAGCGCCGCCACGGCCTCCTGAGAAAGTGGTTCGATCGCCAGGCGGTCGACCGTGCTTCGCGTGGCAAGCTCGCCGAGCACTGCTCGTAGCGGGTGCGAGCGTTCCAGCTCGTCGTCACGGAAGGTCGCGATCACAAGTGCTGCGGCGCGATCGACCCGGCGGGCGAGCAGTCTCAGGACGTCGAGCGTGGCCTCGTCAGCCCAATGGACGTCCTCGAGCACGAAGATCGCTGATCGCCGGCTTGCCTCGGCGAGCAAAGCGGCGGCGAGTTTGTGGGCGCTGCTTCCCGCTTCGAGCACAGCCGCGAGGCCGTCGCCGGCATCGTCGGCGATATCCATGAACGGCCCGAGCGGCCGAGGTGTGAACAGCGGGTCGCACGCTCCTGCGAACACGCGGACGTTGGCGCCCTGCTGGTCGCAGAACGCCTGCACGACGGCGGTCTTGCCGACGCCCGCCTCTCCCGCGACAAGCACCAGCCGGCCGCGTCCAGCGGCCGCCTCGGTGAGCGCATCCCGCAGCTTCTCGAGCACACCGTCCCGTTCGAGCAGGGCCGGCTGCTCGGTCGCCGCAGTAACCGCCATC
>DASSXA010000035.1:0-2519 GCA_035704315.1 Gaiellaceae bacterium | reverse complement strand
GGCCGGTTGCGAGAGCGTCGAGGGATTCCGCGGATGGGAGGCGCCGCTGTCTGGATGACCGCTCGGGCGATCCGTGACACCCTTCGGGCTCGGAAGCAGCTGTCGGTCGCGGCTTGGCCCAGGACGTCTAGATTGTGGCGTTGCGTCTTTCGCCGGCGACAGCGACCGCCTCCCGAAGGTTGAGACGAGAGCCGGCGGCGAACGCCCGGTCGAAGCTGTCCGCCGCCAGCGCCTGACGGATCAGGTCGACGATCCACGCCTCGCCCGTGAGCGTGGTGAACACCTCGAGGCCCTCCCTCCGGCGCAGGCCGCCCGCGGCTCCCGCCAGCAGGGCGGCCCGCTCGGCGTCGCCGTCCACCAGAGCCAGCTGTGCGAACGCGGCTAGGCACAGGATCACGTTGTAGACGTTGTCCGTCGCGACGCTGATGTCCAGCGCCTCGTCCAGCGGCCCCCGAGCCTCGTCCAGCGAACCGCGGCCCAGTGCCATCATGCCGAGTCGCACCCGGGACGCAGCCGCGAGCCAGTCGTTGTCGAACCGCGTTGCCAGGTCGCGCGCCTCGGTCAGGTGGCCCTCGGCGTCGTCGTAGCGGCCCGCGTACGCCTCCAGTCCGCCGAGGCTCATGAGGGCCAGGCCCGTCCACAGCGGCTCGTCCTGGCCGCGGAGCCTTTCCAGGCTTGCCCCGGCTTCGCGGACGCCGCGGTCGAACTCGGCGACAAGACTCGAGGTCCACGAGTTGACGAGCCCGCAGACGGCCACGAGGTAGGGGTCGTCGAGCTGGTCAAGGAGCGGCGTCAGGCGGTCCCGGGTCGCCCGCGCCATCGCCTCGTCGCTCGCCTCGAGCGCGATCACCTCTGCTGAGGACAGCAGTTCCGCCGCGGCCTGGGTGTCGAGCGAGTCGGCGGTGGGCAGGAGCCGCTCCATCCAGGAGCGACCTTCGCCGATGAGCTCGTAGCGCACGCCCCAGTTGGGCCAGAGCGCGCGGACCGGCGTCAGCACCCGGAACAGGTGCGGCAGGCGATCGGGCTCGTTGGCCAGGTACCAGCTCGCCGCCGCCCTGAGGTTGGCCGCGTCGGCCTTGAGCCGTTCCAGCCACTCGTTCTGGCCGAAGCTCCTGATGGGCCGGTCCGCGCGCTCGGCCAGGCTGCGGTAGTAGTCGGCGTGGCGGCTTTGGATCTGGGTGAGGTCCGGGCGGGCCGCCATCCGCTCGGCGACGAACACGCGGATCGTCTCGAGCATCCTGGGACGGGGACCGCGATCGGTCATGTCGAGGCTGATGAGGCTGTGTCCTGCCAGCGCGTCGTTGAGCTCGAGCGCCCGATCCTCATCCAGCTCGGCGACGTGCGCGGCCGCCTCCACCGTCCAGCCGTCGACGAACACCGCGGCGATCTCCAGCAGCGACCGCTCGTCGGCGTCGAGCAAGCCCACGCTCCATTCGACGGTGGCGCGAAGCGTGTGCTGGCGCTCCGGCATGTCAACGGCGCCCGACGCCAGCGCGTCGAGCGACCCGTTCAGCCGCCGCAGCACCGCGCCCGGCTCGAGGAGCCGGAGACGAGCGGCCGCCAGTTCGATCGCGAGCGGCAGACCCTCGAGGCGCCGGCAGATCTCGCACACATCCTGGGCGTTGCTCTCCGTGAGCGCGAAGTCGCGACGGACGGCGCGCGCCCGATCGAGGAACAGCGCCACCGCCGGCGAGGACGCCAGCTCATCGAGCGAGACCGCGCCGGGGTCCGGTGGGAGCGGGAGCGGGTCGACCGGGTACTCGGTCTCGCTGACCATGCGCAACACGAAGCGGCTGGTCGCCAGGATCGCAACGCCGGGACAACGCGCGAGCAGCTCGTAGAGGTCGCGGGCGACGTCGACCACCTGCTCGAGGTTGTCGAGGATCAGCAGCCACCGCCCATCGCCCAGGTGCTCGGCCAGCGCATCCAGCGGGGCGTCGGTCCCCGCCACCTCGGCGCCCACCGCTCGGCCGAGGCGCGCAAGCACCTCCTCGGGCTCGGTGACCGGCGCGAGCCGCGCGAACGCGACACCAGATGTGAAGTGGTGACGCATCCGCTCGCCCACCGCCACGGCCAACCGGGTCTTCCCGACGCCGCCCGGCCCCGTCAGCGTGACCAGCCGGATGTCCTCGCGGCCGAACAAGCCGGCGACCTCATCGATCGCGTCCTCGCGCCCGATCAGCGGCGTCGTGATCCCCGGCAGCCCCGCGCGGCCGCCGGACGCCCTCGGTGGCGAGGGCGCGGGCGAGAACCGCTCGCTCAACAGCGTCGCGAGGTCGTCGCGCACCAGGCGCCCCAACTCCGTTGCCGTCCGGAATCGCCGATACGACGCCTCGTTCTCCATCCGCGACAGCAGATCGGCGAGGCGCGGTTCGCGCTCGGGCGCCGGCGCCTTGACATAGAGGAGACGCGGCAGCGAGCCGGAGAGATCGAACTCGTCCTCGAGCCCCGAGACCGACATCTCCGGGGCGACCCACCCATAGCTCTCCCAGTACAGGCCGATGAAGATGTCGCTCTGC
>DASSXA010000012.1:0-8670 GCA_035704315.1 Gaiellaceae bacterium | reverse complement strand
GAACCAACCGGCGCAGATCAGGTCCGGGTCACGCTGCGCGCTTGTGGACGCGGCCGTCCCGGTCACCGAAGCTTCCGATGTGCAGCCCGTTCACCTCCTCGGGCCGGCGCTCGATCCCTTCGCTGAAGCTCCCAACGTGTCGGCTGCCCGGCGACTCCGGCAATTGCTCCATTCCCTCGGAGAAACGCCCAACGTGCCGGTTGCCTTCAGACGCGGGAAACTGCTCGATCCCCTCGCTGAAGCGACCAACGTGCCGCTCGCCTGATCCATCGGTCTGCTCCCCGAAGGCGATCTCGGCCCGTCCGGCGCGAGGGCTGGTGAATACGGTGTCGTATGCCGTCTCTTGGTTCACGGGAACCTCCTCATCGATATCGCATTACGATATCGTAAGACGAGATGTCTACGCAGGATGCCGACTACCAGGCACTGCTCGAGCTGCGAACCGGACTCCGCCGGTTTCTGCGCTGGAGCGAGCGGCAGGCCGAGGCGGCCGGGCTTCCACCGTCCCAGCATCAGCTGCTGCTGGCAATCAGGGGTCACCCTGACCCGGAGGGGCCGACCATCGGCGACGTCGCCGGCTATCTGCTTCTACGCCACCACAGCGCGGTCGGCCTCGTCGACCGCGCCGAAAGCGCAGGACTCGTCGCCCGCCGAAAGGATCCGGCCAACCACTGTGTGGTCAGGCTGAAGCTCACGCCGAAGGGATCGGCGAAGCTCGAGGCGCTCGGCGAGCTCCACCTCGAGGAGCTTTCATACCTGCTACCCGCCATGCACGCACTCTGGGACGAGCTCGAGCGAGCGGGGCATCGCGGTTCGCTCGACGCACACCATCCTGCGGCGCAACCTCCGTCGGGGAGGGCGACCGCCGGCCGTGGACGGTCGTGACGCAGTTCGTCCTCTGAAGGGCGCGACCACGCCCAGGCGCTTCCTCAGCCCGGCCCCTCTCGAACCTACGAAACGTCAGAGCTCGCCGCCAGACGCTCTCTGGTCCACGTCTTCAACGACCGGCAACGGAGGGTGTGGGATGCCGCGGCTCGTACAGTCCGAGCTCGCCGCCGCCCGGCAGCCGGATCGCCGTCATGAGCCCGAACCCCTCATCGCTGACGGGCCGGGCGAAGTCGACGCCTTTGGCCTGGAGCTCAGCGACGGTCGCATGGACGTCGTCGCACATGAGGTAGAGCTCGTGCCGGCCGTCCACGTCCGCAGGATGGGCTGCCAGCTCAGCAGGAGGCAGAGCGAAGATCAGCCACCCCTCGCCGGCGTCGACAAACGGCAGCTCGAGCACGTCTCGGAAGAACGAGCGATCCTGCTCCGCATCCGTCGTGAAGATCACTACATGGACTCCCATGATCATGTCCGAACCTCCCGGCTCTAGATGTGGTACTCCACATACACGACGAACGGGACCCGTTTAGAGCGACCACTCCTAAGATCGGCCACTCCTTACGCCGAGCCCCCGCGACGGCTTCTCGTGCTGATATCCGACACGCAGGCCGTTCTACGGTATCCGCCGCCACCCAAAACGGGAGCGAGACATCGATCCTCGGTGCCAACGGTTCCGCTCGACGTTCGCTATGCGCGTCTGCAGAGCGCCGGCCACCACTGCAGCTGCGAGGCCGGATCCTCGTACTCCTCCCTCAGGATGGCACCCCTGACGACTGCGTGACCGTCGTGCTCGACGCGGAAGCCGCCACCGACGATGGCGTTCTGCGTCGTCAAGACTGGGTGGGCCTCGACCACAAGGGAACCGTCGGCAACACAGGAGAGTCGCGTCGGCTCGAAGGTCGGTTCGGCCAGGTCTGCGCCTGTCGGCGTGGCCCCGCGGCGGCGAAGCTCCTCGTCTGAGATTGCGACGCGCTCGGGCTTCCCGCATTCGACGGCGATCTCCTCGCTCGATGCGTGGCCCAGCCCCGGCACGGAGAGCCTCTCGCCCGGACGGAACTCGACCTGAATGTGCCCGCCGTTGCACATCGCTCGGATGGCCCAGAAGCCGCCGGAAGGGTCGACATCATCGAGCGACACGCGCAGCGCGTCGCTCCCACCCCCGCACCCGACGGCGAGCATGGCCACGCAGAGCGCCGCTGCAACCCGCTTCACAAAGGGCTGGCTTTCGGGCACGCCTGCTTATCCCCTTTCGACTGCCACAGCTCCTCCGCCTCGAGAGGGTGGGGACCAACGGTAGCCCACGGAGCGTGGGACCTGACCCCGACCCTCCTGGTCAGGACGGCCCGCCGATCGACGCCGGCTACTTCAGCCGCGGCGCGGGCAGGCTGGCAAGATTCCAGGCCGGAAGCGGAAGCCGCGTGCTGTGCGGCGGACCCGGACAGGCAACGCCTTCGCCTTGACACCCCGGGTCGAATAGTCGGCCGAGCAGCGGGCGATCGTAAGCTCACACGGATGCCCGAGCGACCGCTCGCTGGAGGAATGGGAAACCGAGGTGAAGTCCTGCGCGTCGGAGATACCGTCCGGCGACCCCTCGGCAATCACTCTCTGGCCGTCTCGCTTCTGCTTGAGCATCTCGCCGCCGAAGGCTTTTCGGCGCCGGTGCCGACTGGCCGTGATGAAGAGGGTCGAGAGACATTCGAGTGGATCAAGGGAGACGTCGCCGTTCCGCCCTATCCGGCGTGGTCGTCGACAGACGACGCGCTGGCGAGCGTCGGCAGATTGCTTCGCCGCTACCACGATGCGGTTAGCTCGTTCGCACCGCCGCTCCACCTTGCGTGGTCGGACGAGCTGGCAGACCCGTGTGGCGGCTCGATCGTCTGCCACAACGACGTGTGTCCCGAGAACGTCGTCTTCCGCAACGGCGAAGCGTTCGCGCTGCTCGACTTCGACCTGGCTGCACCCGGCAGGCCGGTATGGGATCTCGCCAACACGGCACGAATGTGGATTCCGCTCCGCCCACCGGAGCTAGCTGGCGAACGTGCTCACCTGGATCCCTTCCACCGGCTGGCCGTCCTCGCGGCGGGCTACGCCCTCGACAGGGTTGAGCACGAGCCACTGGTGGAGGCGATTGTCGTCAGCAAGCAGCTTGGAACTCGCTTCGTTGAACGCCGCCTACGCGCCGGTGAGCCGGCATTCGTTGAGGCGTGGGAGCAGCGTGGCGGCAAAGCAGGCGACGACCTTCTCCTCGCGTGGCTCAAACAGAACCGCGACGCGTTCCTTCAAGCGCTCTCAAGCCTCAATCCGTAGCTCGGGTCTACAACATCGAGTCCGAGGACGACCTCCTCCGTCTCCTTGTCGCGTCCAGTGGGAGCGCACGCCATCTCCCAAGGGCGTAAACCCCCGCGCCCGCTCGCACGCCTAAACCGCGACGGCGATGACCTCGTGCGAGTCTACTTCTCCCGCTTCTGCGCTGGCTCAAACGACTGGTCCCGAGCGACCACGGTCTCGGGAACGAAACGAACGAATAGGTTGTCGGGATCGGTGAGCGTGTCCCGAAAGCGGCTGTCCCACGTTTCGGCGCTGCGGCCGAGATAGCGGGCCAGGATCCGCCGGGCTTTCTCGTGATCGAACTTCTCGATCGTCGCTCTCCCCCGCATTCCGACGTGCTGAACGAGACCACGGTCGCGATCGAAATCGACGATGCCGATGGCGCAGCGCGGATCGCGTTCGAGGCGTTCCGGGAAGGTGTCCCTCCGACGCGACGCGATGATCCAGACCGCCTCGTTCTCCCAGAGGAACCAAACGGGTGACTCGCGAGGCCCGTCTTCGGACGCAGTCGCCAGGTGAGCAAAGAGCGGCCGCGCGAGAAATTCGTCGAGCTCCACGCTCGTCGGCCGATCACGGATGACTTTCACCGTCAATGAGTCTCGCAGACCCCATCCTCCAGCCAGGATCTGCATCTCCGTCTGGCCCGTTCATGCCGCGGGGTTAGATGACCGCTCGAGGACCTCCTTCAACCGCTGCTCGTTTTTCGGCAGCTGCTTCCGCGCTTGGCGGCGGACGAGCGGGAGGAGCAGCTTTCCGATGCCGTGCGCCTCGAAGTCGAGAGCGATGGTGACCCGCGACCGCTCGCCGTCATCGATCGGCTCGATCGTCCCTTCGGCTGTCGCTATGAGGGGACCGCCGCTGCCGCCACGCACCGCCCAGGTCCTCGGAGGATGCAGCTCGGTGATCTCCTCGGTCCTCGCTGACGTCCGGGGACCCACCCGACGTGTCACGAGGGCTCTCACGCCGGGGCGGGGAGCGGCATCACCCTCCAGCCGTGCCGAGACGACACCGCCTTGCCACTCGGGGAAGTGCGAAAAGTCGGTCGCGTACGAGAAGATGTCTGACGGTCGACGCGATATTTCGATGCTCTCCGCGATTGCGGTCATGTCGACTCCTTTCTGGGCTTAGGCCGTTCGGCGCCTCAGCGTCGTGGCACCGAGGACGAGAGCGAGGAAGATGCTGGCGGTGACGATCGCAACGTCGAGCCAGAGTCGGCTACCGGTGTCGTCGGCCGTGATCTTCGCGAGTGCGTCATACGCGTAGGTGATTGGAAGCGCCCCGGAGACGACCTCGAGTGCATGGGGCATTCGGTCCCTGGGGATAAGAAGGCCGGCGAGCAGGATCTGAGGGAAAAGAACGGCCGGCATGAACTGGACGGCCTGGAACTCGGTCGTCGCGAAAGCGCTGAAGAACAGACCGAGGGCCATGCCGAGCAGCGCGTTGGCGATCGCGAGCAGGACGACCGCCCAATCGGGGCCAGCTGCCGGCACATCAAGGGCGCCGAAGGCGACGACACCGGTGATGGTGCCCTGGAGGGCGGCGAGCAGCGCGAACGCCAGCGCGTAGCCGAGCAGAAGGTCCAGCTTGGCCAGGGGCAGCGACATCAACCTCTCGAGCGTGCCGGTGGTGCGCTCGCGCAGCATCGCGATCGACGTGATCAGGAACATCATGATCAGCGGGAAAAGGCCGACCATAGGCGCTCCGATGCGGTCGAACGTCTGCGGCTGGTGGTCGAAGATGTACTTGAAGAGGGTGAGCAGGGCTGGAGCGACGAGGAAAACCATGGCGAGCGTGCGCCGGTCACGGCGCAACTGACTGAGCACGCGGGCACTGGTGGCGAGGGTGGCGGTGCCGCTCACGCTGCCTCCGCGAGGGCAACGAAGGCATCCTCGAGCTCGGCGCTCGAGGTGCGCTCGAGCAGCTCGTCGGGACTGCCGGTGGCGATGATCTCGCCCGACCGCATGAGCACGAGCTCGTGACAGCGGGCGGCTTCGTCTATCACGTGGCTGGACACGAGCAGACTGGCGCCGGCGTCAGCGAGCTCGTAGAAAGTCTGCCAGAGCTCGCGGCGCAGGATCGGGTCGACGTCTACCGTCGGCTCGTCGAGCACCAGGAGTTCCGGCTCGCCGAGAAGCGCGACGGCGAGCGAGGCGCGCGACCATTCGCCGCCGGAGAGCGTGCGTGTCACCTGCTTCGTCTGTCCGCCAAGGCCGACGAGGCGGATCACCTCCTCGATCCGCTGCCGCGGCGCGCTGAGAATGCGGGCGAAGTAGCGCAGGTTCTCCTCCACCGTCAGGTCGCCGTAGACCGAGGGGGCCTGAGTGACGTAGGCGACACGGCGCCGCAGCGCCGGCGTGCCCGCCGGCTCGCCGAGGACGGTCACCTGACCGCGCTCGACGATCTGGACGCCGACAACTGCCCGCATCAGCGTCGTCTTGCCGGAACCGCTTGGCCCGAGCAGGCCTGTCACCCTGCCGGCAAGGACCCGCAGCGAGACGCCCGACACGATCGGCTTGCCGCCACGGCGGACGTGCAGGTCGCGCACGTCGATTGCCGCATCCTGCCTTAATTCTGCAGTCGCTGAATTCATCACCTGCAGAATATTGCAACAATCGCGGGCGGTGTCAAATCGCGCGAAGAGCGAGCGACTGAGACGCGGGGGCCGCAGGCCCGGCCCGAGCGGAACCCGCGAGGCGATCCTTGCCGCAGCGAGCCGTCATTTCGCCGAACACGGCTATGACCGCGCCTCCCTGCGGGGAATCGCGGCTGAGGCCGGTGTCGACCAGAAGCTGATCGCCCACTTCTTCGGCTCCAAGCAGCAACTCTTCGTCGCCGCCGTCGGCATGCCGTTCAATCCCGGCGAGATGCTCCCCGCCATTCTCGCCGGTGACCCCGATACGGTCGGCGAGCGCCTCGCGGCGCTGCTGGTCGACGTGCTCGAACAGCCCGAGCTCCATCGGCGGCTGACCGGGGTCGTCCGCGCCGCCGCCAGCGAGCCCGAGGTCGCACGCATGCTGCGCGAGTTCCTCGCCCGCGAGCTCTTCGGTCCCGCGGCCGAACTGCTCGGCACCGAGGACGGGCCCTTCCGTGCCAATTTGGTCGGCACACAGATAGTCGGGCTTGTGATGGCCCGGTACGTGGTCGCGATCGAGCCCCTTGCGACTATGCCGCCCAAAGCAGTTGCCGCCGCCGTCGCGCCTACCCTGCAGCGCTACCTCCTGGGACCGCTCGCAACGGACGACCGATGAGCGTCCCGGAGACGGTTCGCGACAATGCTGACGGCCTGAGATGAGGAAGGACGTGCGTGATTTCATCCGCCGGCTGGAGGCCAAGGGTCTCACCGTTGAGTCGACTCCGGGGCACTATCGCGTCCTGTGCGACGGCAAGCCGCTCCGCAGGGCGAACGGAATGCCGTTCATGCTGCCGTTCTCTCCCGACACGATTCGCTGGCGACGAGCGGCCGTCGTCGAGTTGCGCAAACTCGGCATCGACCTCTAGGCGGGCTCTCTTGGCCGACGGCAGCAGCTCTCCTGCGACGATGCCGATGAGTCTTCGTTTCGTAGCTTCTCAGAAGCAGCATGATCCTCGTACACATGGCGATGTCGCTCGACGGCTTTATCGCCGGTCCAGGGCACGACCTTTCCTGGACAGGCGGAGCCGAGTCCAGGCTAGAGCGCACGTACGTCGGTACGAGCGGGAGGCTGACGGACATCCGCTTTCGAGTCGCCGCGGTTGCACGCTAGCGTCACGAGATGCGGTTCGACACGAAGATCGCAGTCGTGCTCCGCGACGACCTCGTCACGTGGCAGAAGACGAACGTGACGGCGTTTCTCGTCAGTGGGATCGCAGGAACCGTTCCCGGCGTCGTCGGTGAGCCGTACCGAGACGCGTCGGGGAACGAATACCTGCCGATGTTCGTCCAGCCCGTGCTCGTGTACGAGGCCGACGGGCCGGCCCTTCGGCGGGCGTACGAGCGCACGATGAGCCGCGGTGTTACTCCGGCCCTCTACACGCGGGAGCTGTTCGCGACGAATCACGACGAGGCGAACCGCGCCGAAGTTTCGAGGGTTGCCGCGGACGACCTCGATCTGGTCGGGATCGCCTTCCGCGCGGAGCGCAAAACGGTCGACAAGATCGTCGACCGTTTGTGTTTTCATCCCTGAGGCGAGACTCTCTGGCCTGGGCGGGTCAACCGGACTGAGTTTCGTGCTCGAGGAGCGTTCGAAGAACCCCTTCTTCCTCGGTCAGCCAGCCCAGGTGACCTGCGCTTGGGATGACTTCGAGCGACGCGACGTTCAGCTGCGCCGCCATCGCCCTCACGGCGCGGATCGGCACGTTTCGGTCGAGCTCGCCGTACCACATCCGCACCGGGGCCGTGACGTCGCCGAGCTCGAAGTCCCACTTCGTGCTGAGCAGCCACGAGTCGTCGAACCAGCCTAGAGGTCCGTTGGAGAATCCTTCCCGCAGCGATTCGGCGAGCATTTCGCGGACCTCCGGACGTGCGAGCATCTCCCGGTCTACCGGTGGGGCATCCGCCATCGCAGCGTCGAGGAGGCCGGCAGGATCAGATGCGGCCTGAGCGGCCGGTTCGGCAAGGAACTCCTCCAGGCTCGATCGGCCTTCCTCGATCGCCCGCCGCCTGGCTTCCCGGTTGAACGCAATCAGGTCGTCGGGATCCTCCAGCTCGGCGGGCGGCGTCCCGACCGCGAGTCCGAGCGCGAGAATGCGTTCTGGAGCGCGAACACCGAGCGCGAGGGCGTGTGGGCCGCCCCCGCTGATCCCCAAAACAGCGAACCGCTCCCACCCAAGTGCTTTTGCGACCGCGACCGCGTCGTCAGCGACGGAGAGAATCGTCCTATCTCGCTGCACCGTCGACCGACCGTACCCGGGGCGATCGAATGTGAGCACCTGGACGTTCAAGCGGTCGTACAGCTCCGGGTCCGGGCTCCGTGCAAGTCGTGATCCAGGCGTTCCGTGCAGCTGCAGGAGCGGACGTCCGGTAGGGCTACCCCAGGTCGACCATGCGACTGTGCGCCCATCCGGACGCTGGACAGCACCCTCCGCCAAGGCTCAGCGCAGGAATGCGGCGACAGCGTCCGCCGCGGGGGTGACAAGTTTGGGGTCGTCGTAGAAATCGATCTGGCCCTGCGACTCGAGCCAAAGCTCCCGCTTGGGCGATTTCACGGCCGAGTAGAAGGCGTGGGCAAGATCCGGAGTCAACGCCGTCTCCGAATGGACGATCAGCACCGGGACGTTGATCGCGTCCGCGGCGCTGCGAGCGTCGAACGGCAGGCTGTACGCCAACGACTGGACCGCGTAGCCGTTGACGTAGTTGGGCACTCCGCCGCGCGGCGTCCCGTAGAACTCGTACGCCTCCCGTAGCGGCATGGCGACATCGCCGCCGTCGGGTGCGACCGCGGGGATCGTCTCGGCCTCGCCGGTCTCGCTCCAAGTCCG